>JBBRHN010000305.1:0-3462 GCA_038222685.1 Chthoniobacterales bacterium
CGCAAGCATGTCCGCAAACTCGCGAAACATCCGATGCGTCACCGTCCCCGCTGCGCGATCCACCACCATCATCCGCGAACCATCCCGCGCCGCCGTCGGGCGCGAGGCGATCAACTCATCCGGAAGCTCGTAGTCATAGTCCGCGAGTAAAGCACTCATGGTTTGGCAAGTTTGTTGGCCTTGGATCGATACTTCGGCGCGTCCTCGCGGACGTGGAAGCCGATGTCTTCCTTTGTCGGAACCGGAGGTGGAGCGAGTAGCGGTTGGAGTTCCTGCCACATGATCCTGAGCGCGTCGTCGTGCTCGAGGAGCTTGGCATCCATTTGAGCTAGCTTTTTCAGAATTTCCGCCTGCCCGGCGAGGAGTTCGCGTTGCTTGATAAACGCTCGAACAACATGGACACTCATCTTAACAGCTTCCGCGCTGCTGAGAACATTCGCGGCCATGAGAGCACCGTGTTCGGTGAAGGCGAAGGGAAGGGATCTTGAAAATTTCAGCCGCGCGAGGTGGTCGCAAATTGCGACCACCTCACGCTTCTCACTTTCGGTTAGTTGAAAAATGAAATCTTTTGGAAAGCGCTGAGCATTGCGCTTGACCTGCTCGTTGAGACGTTTGGTCGGAACGCCGTAGATGGCCGCGAGGTCGGCGTCGAGGAGGACTTTTTGACCGCGGATTGTGAGGATGAAGGATTCGAGCGGCGGGTTGTTCATGGCACAAGAATTCCTATGGCGCGGACCGGTCGGGCTTCGCGTTCGGCCTCCTGCCAGTCGATGGCGTCGAGACATTCTTCGCCGAGCGGGCTCTGCGAACCCAGAAGCTTCCGCATGAATCTACGGCCTTCAAAAGCCCGCCAGACGAATTCGTCCTCGTTAAATTTCCGGGCCAGTTCTTGCGCGTCGGTGGTTTGCATATCGTTCGCTCGCTCGCTCTTACACCGCTCGTTCCTCAATGACCAGCTCAACCCTCAATTTTGCCGTCGCGTCCCATCCGTTTGAGCCCGCAACGCGAGGCCGCCGCACCGATTAAATCCGCGACACGACGCTTGAGCCGCCACGCTCGGCCAAACAGCACCCCAACAAAAATGAGATACGGAACCCATAGCCACCAATCGCTTCCCGGCGTGAAAAACTCGCGATACCCGAGAATGCTTAAAAGGATCAGGTTGATCAACAACGTCGTCGCCACCATGCGAGTTCCGAGATGCACACGCGTGAGGCACTTCGGGCCGCCATGATACTCCGTCACCGAACGCAGCTTCACGCCCCACCAGAAGCTGCCGTAGATTTGCAAATCCCAATCTTTCCAGCCCGTGTCCGTCGAGTAGTTCCACCCTTCGTCCTCGAGTGCCTGGATCACCTCTTTAAGCAAGCGCTCACGTCCCTCCCCGTTTTCGCTCCAAAACCGCAAATTCGAAATGCTCCCGCGCGCCGGCGTGAAATCCTTCTCCACGCTCGCAATAACCTCTGGCGGCGTGCGCTTAAATTTCAACCACGTAAAATACCTCGCCCACCCGCGCACCAAAGGCTGCGCCAGCGCAAGCCACGTGACGAGTAGTCGCGCGGGAATCGTATCGTGCCGCGACTCCAACCGCGCATGGATCATGTAAGACAACGCCACTAAAAACGTCCCGCCAAACATAATATAAGGAACAATGCGCAGGAACGGTAGCGGAATCGAGACGGCCAGTATAAACAATGTCAGCGTGACCCACTCAATGCTGCTCAAGTAAGCTGCAACATCCGATTGCGGCGTTGGGTAGATCGATTGGAAAAGCCCCTCGCCAAACACCCCGTGGTAGATCACCGGCTTGTTGATCAACCAAGTAAAACGCGGCGCTCCATAGATTTGCCCCTTCCATTTCGCCGTCCCCGTCGGGCCAAAAAATACGAGATGCTTAAACCGCAACATCGACTCCGCCTCGCCGTAGCCCTCCTGCTGCTTGCGAAACGCCTTCAGGGTAAACCGCCGGTAATGCCAAACAATAGCCGCCGGACTAAACGCAATGACCCCACCGGATTGCTGCAAACGCCAGCAAAAATCCACATCGTCGCCCGCCTTGCGATACTCGGGATCAAATCCCCCCACCTGCTCAAACGCCCACCGGTGGAACGCCATGTTGCAACCCGGAATATGCTCCGCCACGACGTCCGTCAGCAACACATGGCTCGGACCACCTGGCGCCGCCGACACGCACGCCTGCACCCACGTTTCCGCAGGCGGCGAAATATTCGGCCCACCTACGCCCGCATAGTCCCCACTTAGCAAAGTCCCCACTAAGTAATATAGCCAGTCCGGATCCGCCATGCAGTCGCTATCCGTATAGACGATGATCTCGCCCGTCGCTGTTTGCGCCCCGACGTTTCGCGCATAGCTTAGGCCTTTGTTATCCTGCCGCACGCTCACGACCCATGAATGCTTGGCCGCGATCTCCGGCGTGTTGTCCGTCGAACCATCGTCCACCAGAACAACCTCGTAATCCGGATAATCGACGTGCTTCAACGACTCCAGACATCGGTCGAGCGTCTTCGCTCCGTTGTAAGAACACACAACGACCGACGCTTTCGGAAACGACGGCAACGCGACGCGCGATGTCATCGAGCCTTCGCCAAAAAACAGGCGCTTCACCGTCTGGAATGCCGGTTTTTTCGAGCGATCTCTTCGCACCAACCCAAACGACCAGTCCAAAATCTCCTGCCCGCCACGGAACCATTCGTCCGTCCACGCATACACAATTGTCCCCGCCAGACCGCCGCGCACGACACTCTCGATATGCCACCGCAACATCTCCGCCTGCTCTTCCTCTGGATGCCGGATCGTATCCATACCGAATTCCCCGAGAATTAGCGGCTTGTCGTCGGCCAGATTCTGCAACCGCCCCAAATACTTTTCAAAATCCTCCTGGCGGTGCAGGTAAACATTGAACGTCACAAAATCGCTATTCTGCGGCAGTAAATACTCCGTCGGCGGATAGCTCGCATAGGAGAACAACGCGCGCGGATCAGCCGCACGGCCAATGTTGATCAATCGTTCCACAAACTCTGTAACCTCCCGAGCACCCAGCCAGCGAACCATTGTGGATGGAATTTCGTTACCCACCAAATACCCAAACACCGCCGGGTGCCCCGCGTTCTTCGCCACTCCGTCCTCAACCGCCCGCTCGGCCTCGTTTCGAATTTTCGGGTCGTTCAGAAATTCCAAATGCTCCGCCCATGGAATCGAAATCAAAGCCCGAATCCCGCGCGTCGCACAGAGATCCAGAAACCACCGCGGTGGCACGTAGTAGATGCGAACAAGGTTTACCCCGGTCTCGACCATCAAATCCAAATCCCGCCCCGCCTGCTCAGGCGGGCCAAAAAACTCCCCTGCCGCATCAGGCGCAAACGGCCCATACGTCACTCCCTTGATAAAGAACTTCCGCTCTCCATCGAAAAAAAACTTGGCGCGCACCCGCACCGGCAACAT
>JBBRHN010000306.1:0-3461 GCA_038222685.1 Chthoniobacterales bacterium
GGTGCGGGATACCGTCGCTCAACTCCTTGAGCTCGGCGACTCCGTCAAAGCCGACGATCTCTCCACCCGCATCAAAAGCCTCGGCCAGGAAGCCGTGCGCCAGCTCAAAGACCGTCAGGAACTTTTCGCCGCGGGCCCCGGTGTCATCCAACTCGGGACGCACCCCTTCAACGTCAACACACAGCCCCTCGAACTCACCGTCGTTCAGCGCGACGGCGAACAGTCCATCCATCTCACCGGCACCCGCTATTTCGATCCCATCACCGCACCGGAATTCCTCGCCACCCGCGACGTTTGGGATCAGGAATTTGTCTCGGAAAACCGCGGAGTTTATCGCGCAGAAACACTCGCCCTGCACCTCCTCCGCCACCTCGCCGCAGAGCCCGGCAACGTGCTTCCCGAACTCCTTGCAGCCCCGCCCGCAGCCCGCCTCGCCCGCGTGCAGGAGTTTCTCAGCACCCGGCACCAGGAAGGCTTTCTTCGCGGCGTCCACGACCTCGACGGCGAGCAAATTTTCACCGCCCTCCTCCGCGCCCACCTTGAGCTGGGTCTCGCCCGCCACCGCCCTGCCGCCCGCGCTCTTGCCGTCGTCTATTGGCTCAAATTCTGCCCGCCCGACACGCGCCGTCTCTGGGATGCCCGCCTCCGTGGCTTCTCCGAACGCAATCGCCTTTTCCCCGGCGACCCCGCCCAAGCCCGTTACATCGCCGAACTCGAAGCGCTTCTCCGCACCTTCGCTACATCAACCCTCCTCTACTCCCCAGATCTCGCACCCGAGGCCGCACGCTACCTCTTCCTGGAACTCACCGATCACGAGACCTTCGTTTGCACCCGCGAGGCCGAATCCCTCCTCACCGCATTTCAGCAACACCTCGTCACGCACGGCGGCGATCAGACGTTTGCCGCCACCCTCGCCGGCCTCGCCGACCATCCCGCCAGTCAGCTCGAACTCCTCCGCGACTGGCTTCGCGGTTATCTTCTTAACAACCCGGATGCCGCCTCGCACCTCGAAGAAGCCGCCGCCTTCCTCTTTTGCGGAGATTCCGCTCCTCGCCAGTCCGTCTCCGCTCCGACCCGAGCCATGCTCGAAGGGCTCAAAGGCTCTCACTCGCAGATCAAGGACGGAAGCTACTCCTTTGACTTTCTCACCTTTCACGACCGCTTGGAGAAATACGAACGCGACATCGTTCCGCGTTTTCGCGCCTACCATTCGCTCAAGCAAGCCCTGCTCGACAAAGAACGCGCCGTGCTTCGTCTCGAAGAGTTCAAACCCAAAGTCCTCACCTCTTTCGTTCGCAATCAACTCATCGATTCCGTTTACCTCCCCCTTATCGGCGACAATCTCGCCAAACAAATCGGCACCGCCGACAACACCAAACGCACCGACCGCAGCGGACTCCTCCTCCTCGTCTCCCCGCCGGGCTACGGAAAAACCACACTCCTCGAATATCTCGCCAGCCGCCTCGGCATCGTCTTCATCAAAATCAACGGCCCGGCAATCGGCTTCACCACGACCTCGCTCGATCCCGAAGAAGCCCCCAACGCCGCCGCCCGCGAGGAAATCCTCAAGCTCAATCTCGCCCTCGAAATGGGCGACAACGTCATGATCTGTGTGGACGACATCCAACACTGCCACGCCGAATTTCTCCAAAAATTTATCTCCCTCTGCGATGCCCAAAGAAAAATCGAAGGCGTCTGGCGCGGCAAATCACGCACCTACGATTTGCGCGGACGCAAGGTCGTCGTCGTTATGGCCGGCAATCCCTACACCGAGACAGGCCAGAAATTCCGCCTCCCCGACATGCTCGCCAACCGCGCCGACACCTACAACCTCGGCGACATTATCGGCAACAGCGCCGATGCCTTTAAAGCCAGTTACATCGAGAACTCCGCCACCTCGAATACCGTCCTTGCCCCCGTGGCCAACCGCAGCCAGCGCGACCTCCGCTCCTTTCTCCGCCAAGCCGAGACCGGGCAACGCGAGCCCGACGCCTTCGAAGCCAGCTACTCCGCCCAAGAAGTGGAAGAGATTCTTTCCGTCCTCAAAAAACTCATCGCCGTCCGCGAAGTCATCCTGGCCGTCAACCAGGAATACATCCGCTCCGCCGCCCAGTCCGACGCCTTCCGCACCGAGCCTCCGTTCAAACTCCAAGGCTCCTACCGCAACATGGGCCGCCTCGCCGCCCGCGTCGCGGCGATCATGAACGACACCGAAGTCCGCGATCTCATTCTCGACCACTACCGCAACGAGAGCCAAACCCTCACCGCCGATACCGAGTCCAACCTCCTCAAACTCCGCGAACTCCTCCAACTCCTCACCCCCGATGAGGCAAAGCGCTGGGACGACATCAAACGCACCTTCCAGCGCAACCAGATCTCAGGCACCGCCGGCGACAACGACCCCGCCAGCCGCATCGTCGGCCAGCTCTCCGCCTTCGGCGCCGGACTCGACTCCATCCAACGCACCCTCGCAACCGGAATCGACAACGCCGCCACTACCGGCCAAGCCGACGTCACCGACCGTATCCGCGTCGTCAACCACGAACTCGAAATGGTCCACGCCACCCTCTCCACCCTCCGCGACATGGCCGCTCAGCAACGCGACATTCTCCAAGGGGCACGCGAAGAACTCGCCGCTCGAGCCAAACAAGGCGTCATAGAATTCGAGATGACCGACGAAATGATGGCCAATGAACAACAGTTCCTGGACAAGTTCCACCAGGCCCTTGCGGAAAGAAAACTAATCGGGAGCAATGAAACCGAGGAACAAATTGACCCCTAGGTTGTAGTCCATCGAAACCGCCAGACTATACACCACGACTTTCCCTATCAAAAAGACGCCAGTGATTCGCAAAAGGCACGGGAACATGTTAAATACTCGAAACGTCAATGCGGAAGCCCCCTCGACGTATCAACACAGCAACGCTTTTCGCGTTGATTCTATTTTATGGGACCGACCCGGGGCCTGACCCCTTTTGTTCCCTTTTGTCTTCTCAGGCGGAGGCTTGCCCGCTGTGGAGTTTTGTCGTATGGAGGGCTTTGTTTGCGTGGGATGAGGCTGATTGTGCGGCGTGTGCTGGAGATCGCCGCGCTCTACCCCAAACCTGCCGAACGTCGCTTGGAATACCCGGAGCTTGAGGAAGAGGACATCCGTCAAGCTCCCCACTACGCCGCGCTTCACCTGCCCGACCAAATTCTTCCGCTCCCGGATCGTGCGCTGGTTGCTCGACAAGGGGCTTCCCCGCTCTGCAGCGAGGGAACTTCTCTCACTTGGAAATGATGCGGTCCATGTATCCGAACTTGGCATGGGAGATGCGACCAATGAGGAGATCATCCAAAAAGCGAGCGAGACGCACCGAATCGTCGTGACCCTCGACGCAGATTTTCACACCCTGATGGTTCGATCGAATGCGACGAAGCCAAGCGTCATCAGAATCCGGGTCGAAGGGCTCAAGGCCCCT
>JBBRHN010000307.1:0-3429 GCA_038222685.1 Chthoniobacterales bacterium
TGCCCTCAAGCAAGCCGGCATCAAAAATATTCCCGCCTTCACTCAGCCGGAGGCACCGAGCCCGTGATCCTCGAAATCACCCAGCTCGATCATCCTTCACTCCGCACCAAAGGCCGGCGCGTCGAGGCAATCGACGCACGCATTCAGGAGCTCGCTGTGGACATGATCGATACCATGCGGGAGGCCGAAGGTATTGGATTGGCCGCGCAGCAGGTCGGTCTGCCGCTTCAGCTTTTTGTCCTCGAAGTGCCCGCGATGAAAAAGCGTCCGAGTGCGATGCGTGTAGCTGGCAAGCCCGTCGATTTCGAAGCCGAAATGCCGATGGTTCTCATTAACCCGGAGATCGAACCGTTCGGCGAGATCGAACCCGAAGGAGAAGGCTGTCTGAGTTTTCCCGGCCTGCTCGGCGATGTTCCCCGTCCCGCCTCTGTCCGCGTAAAAGCGACGGCTCTCGACGGCACACCGGTGGAGTTCGAAGCCGACGGCCTGCTCGCGCGCGCCGTGCAGCACGAGTTTGACCATATTCAAGGCGTGCTCTTCATCGACCGTTTGGATGGCGACGACCTCGCGGAACTTCCTCCAGAAGTTCGCCGCCTCGTCCGCCTGTCAAACGCAGCAACGCCGAGCGTTAGTCAGGCAAGAAGGGAGTAGTTTTTGATACAAATGGCGCGATGTAGAATTCCACAGGGTTTGGAATTCCTCGCGATTTATGCGGATGATCTCCGGCGATTCAGATGAGGGAGCGCAACCCGCGGTGCATATCAAATTGCGGCACCCATCCGGCGGCGAGCAGTTTGGAGGGGTCGGCGGTGGAATGGCGGATATCTCCAGACCGCGCTGGCTCGAAAATAATTTTCGAATTCGACCCGGTAAGGCTGAGGATTTCCTCCACGAGTTCCAAGATCGTCATCGCCTGTCCGTATCCCGCGTTAAACACACCGTTCACATCCGGCTGCTCAGCGGCAAAGGCGAGCGCGCCCGCAATGTCTTTCACAAAAATAAAATCACGCGTCTGTCCGCCGTCTCCGTAGATCTTGATCGACTCGTTTTGCCTCGCACGATCCAGAAAAATCGGTACCGCTGCCGCATACGCACTGTTCGGATCCTGTCGCGGACCAAAGACATTGAAAAACCGCAGGCACGCTGTCGCAAGCCAACCCTCCCTTTGATAAAGCCCGCAGTAATACTCCCCATCGAGTTTCGTGATGGCGTACGGACTGCGGGGATCCGGCGTCATCGTCTCGACTTTGGGCTGGATCGGACTTTCCCCGTAAACGGCAGCGGAACTCGCTAAGCAAAGTTTTTTCACACCATGCTTTCGGGCGGATTCCAAAACATTGAGAAGCCCGGTGACGTTCAGGTTGACCGCTTGCTGCGGTATCGACATCGACTCGGGCACGCTGACCTGTGCGGCCAAATGGAAGACGTATGTCACTCCCGGCATCAGGCTGTCGAGGAGTGCCGTATCAAGAATCGAACCCTCAACGAACTGACACTTTAGACCGTTAAGGTTCCTCCGGTGCCCTGTGCGGAGGTTGTCGAGAACGACGACGTCCGCTTTGTCCTGATAATGCTCCACGACATGGCTGCCAATGAATCCGCTTCCGCCGGTGACAAGAATCTTCATAAGTTTTCAACGAAGCTGCACATAGCAGGCTCTTGTTCTTCGATGCTTTGCACAAGTGCCAACTGCGTGCGGCAGCGGTCGAGGTTGTGATTCTCCCGCTTGATCTTAAAATACACGTCTCCCTCGAGATGATCTGTGAGGAAGCGGATGCCGATTTCGAGAGCGATTAATTTCCCCGAAAATGATAAAAGCGCCTTCTCCGCTTCATTGAGAAACGTCCCCGCACTTGACAGGTAGCCTCGAACCAGCGCCTCGAACATCGGCATTTGCATGCGAACTTTGCAGATGTCCTGCTCGTCCTCGGCAGCCGGACTCGTGGCGGTTCGCACCATGTCGCCAAAATCATAGAGCGCCAGTCCCGGCATTACCGTGTCGAGATCGATCACGCAAACACCGGTTTCCGTCGTGTCATCGATCATCACGTTGTTGAGTTTGGTGTCGTTGTGAGTAATCCGTTCGGGGATTTGTCCCGAGGCCTGAAGGTCGAGCAGGACGTCCACAAGCGACTCGCGTCGCTGGATAAACTCCCACTCTGGCATGGCTCCGGCCAGCCTCCCTTTGGGATTCGCGTGAACGATTTCTTTCAGTCGATCAAACCGGGAGCGGGTGTTGTGAAAATTCGGAATCGTCTCGTGGAGGCGCGGGCCATTCAACCCGGCCACCAATTTCTGAAATTCACCAAAAGCGCGTGCTGCCTCATAAGCCTGCCGACCAGTCTGAATGATATCGTAGGTTTTTGCTCCCTCGATGAACGGATAGCAACGCCAGAAACTTCCTTCTTCATCGCGGAAGAATGGCAGTCCGTCCCTTGCGGGAATCACACGGAGCGAACGCCGGGAAATGTCCGGCACCTTCGCGCGAATCAACTGCCGCAGCGCTTCGTCGGTCACGCGCTGGATGTTCTCCATCAACGCCGCCGGGTCTTTGAATACGCGTTGATTGATGCGCTGGATAATGTAGCGCACTCGTGTTCCAGCCTGGCTGAACGCCGCAACGAATGTGTCGTTAATGTGACCGCTGCCATACGGACGACTCTCAAGATAGGATCCGTAAATTGAGAATCCTCGAGCTACGTTTGCGACTGCTGAATCGTTAATCATCGCGTGTGTTTCCATAAAGGGATTGTGTTAACCCGGCCATACCGGCAGCCCATTCCGGCGGCAAGAATTAGTAGGGTGGCTTTCATGTGTGGAACCAAAATCCCAGATTCTAAGAGTTGTGCAAAGTGATTTGTTGTTGCAAATAGAAAAGGTCTCCCGGAAATTCTGCGCATGCCACGCAAACCGACATTGCTCGCCCGGCAAGCCCGTGAGGGATTGCTGGAACTGGTCAGGAGGCTTCCCAAAGACACCTGCCTTCCCGCTCTGGGCGAATTGGCGGGGAGCTTTCAACTCCATCCTTCCACCATTTTCCGGCTCTTGCGCGACCTGGCCACCGAGGGGCTCGTCTGGCAGAGTCCGGGCGGCAAATTCTTCGCGGTTTCCTCCCAACGCAAGGCCCTGCGGGAGGCTCCGGTTTGTTTTATCGGGCGAGAAATGTGGCAATGGAGCCGGTTGTATCAGGAGATTTTAGAAGGTATTTCCGAAGTCTGCTCCGCCAATGGCAGCCCCCTTATTCTGCTCTCCTCGCGAGGCTTGGTCAGCCAGCAAACCGCGTCCGCCGCCCCGGAGTTTGCGTCGCCACGGGCCCAATCCGCTGAGCTATCCAAGCTGGCCGGCGCGCTCCCGCGAGGAATTGCCGGGATTATTTTCGATCACGTCTGGTGCGATAAGGCTCTCGGAAAAGTTCGCTGGCCAGGTGGC
>JBBRHN010000308.1:0-3405 GCA_038222685.1 Chthoniobacterales bacterium
CCCTGCGTGTTCCCATGCGTCGGCCAGCGGCTTGATGGGTTGCCAACCGACGAGGTTGGGCCATGGGCGGAGTTCGGGATGCGGCTGCGCGGAGAGAAAGACGGCGCGTGCCGGGATCGGAAGCGCGTCCTCGACTTGGAAAGCGCGCATCAAGGTTTCGAGAGCTTCGTTCACGCCGGATTGTGGGGCGCATTTTGAGCGAATGCAAACTCGGCGACCACTTTGCCGCCGATGAGATGCTCTTGGATGATGCGCTCGAGAACCTCTGGCGAGCAGGAGCGATACCAGACGCCGTCGGGATAAACGACTGCGACTGGGCCCTGCTGGCAAACGCGCAGGCAGTTGGCTTTGGTGCGGTAGATGGTCGAGTCGTCGCGCCCCGCCAAGCCGAGCTCTTTGAGGCGTTTTTTGAGATATTCCCAAGATGTAAGCCCGGCCTCTTTCGTGCAGCACTTTGGCTCGGTTTGATCGGCGCAGAGGAAGATATGGCGCTCGATTTTGCGGAGACCGAGAGCGTTTGCGCAGGTTTGCAGGTCAGTCATCCTAAACGCCGCGGAGTCCGAGGAGGAGGAGCTCTGCGTTGGTCTTAGTATGCAGGAGATTGGAGGCGAGGACTTCCATGGCCTCGGCGGCGGGAAGTTCTGAGATCTGGCGGCGGAGTTTGACAACGCGTTCGTATTCGTCGGGGTGGAGGAGGAGTTCTTCGCGGCGGGTGCCGGATTTGACGATGTGAATGGCTGGGAAAATGCGGAGTTCGGCGATGGAGCGGTCAAGGTGGAGCTCCATGTTGCCGGTGCCTTTGAACTCTTCAAATATGAGGTCGTCCATGCGGCTGTGGGTCTCGATGAGGGAGGTGCCGAGGATGGTGAGGCTGCCGCCTTCTTCGACGTTGCGGGCGGAGCCGAAAAACTTGCGGGGTCTTGCCATGGCTTTGGCATCGACGCCGCCGCTCATGGTGCGGCCTTTTTTGGGTTGGAGGTTGTTGAATGCGCGCGCCATGCGGGTGATCGAATCGAGAAGGATGACGACGTCTTTGCCGAGTTCGACAAGGCGTTGGGAACGGTCGGAGACAGCCTCGCAAATTTGCACGTGGCGGGTGACGGGTTCGTCAAAAGTCGAGGCGTAGATTTCGCAATCGAGTCCGCGGCGCATGTCGGTGACTTCCTCCGGACGTTCGTCCACGAGTAACAGGATCAGGACGACTTTCGGATGGTTTTTCCGAATTGAGCGCGCCAGAGTTTGCAGCATAATTGTTTTGCCCGCCCGGGGTGGGGCTGCAATGAGGCCGCGCTGACCCATACCGAGCGGCGTGATGAGGTCGACGGCACGCGCGGCGACTTCGGGGTCGGTCGGCGTTTCGAGAAAAATCCGGCGGTTGGGAAAAAGGGGGGTGAGCTTTTCGAAGTCGGTCGGTTCTTTCCAATCGGCGAGGGGAATTCCTTCGATGGTTTGAATCGAAGCGACAACGAGCCCTCGTTCGCGCCCCTGCGGAGCCCGCACGGTGGTATCGAGCATGAGGCCGGGCTTGAGACCGAGGCGGCGGATCATTTCACCCGGAACAAAAACATCCTCGGGTCCCGGGCGCAGGTCGCAAGAGGCCCAGCGGAGCATGCCGTGGTCGCCCTCGGATTCGAGCAGGCCGCAGGCGGTCAGCGTGCCGCCTTGGGAGAGCTGGAAGCGCGCCTGATCGAGAACGATGTGATGGCGGGTTGAGTCGGGGCGGAGGCGGATGTCGAGTTGCCGCCCGCGCTCAATGAGCCCGTGGAGCGGAAGTTTTTGGAGTTCGTTAATGGATAACGGAGAAGGAGAGGCCTCGGAAGACATGAGAACGGAAAGTCGGACGGGAATGGGCGACGGAAGGTCGCGGGAAATTCGAACAACTTCTTGCTTAGAGCGTTCGTGTTTCGAAGCAAGCTGAAAATGCGGATGAAAATGCGGATGGATTTGAGGACGGGCATCCGGTTGACATTCTCCACGGCAACAACGGCATTTCCATCAGCAAGCCCGCGTGACATCCTCGCCGTATGCCGGAAAAGGAATGGATAATGGAAACCGGCGATCTGCGTATCTGAGTTTGGCGGATCACCGACAACGGGGCCGTGATTGACTTTTCGGTTCTCCTTTTAGCGTGGCGTTTGCGAGACAAGCTCGCCATGGATACCTTCATCATCAAGAATGATGCTTATGCACACGCCATCCGCGACATCAAAGAAAACGCACAAGGATACCTCGCCGATTTTCTCGCGCATTGAGGATTGCGACCGCGTAATCGTCGAATTGGGCGGACGCCCCACAACGCCGGAGGAAAGTCGGCTTTTCCGCGACGCGGAAGCCCGCATTAACGCCAAGATCGCCAAACCGCTTGCCGCAGCGTAAGTGTGTAAACCTCGGAGACTCCGTAGTTCTTTGCTGCCGTCCGCCGCCGATGTCAAATTCGGCTTGTCATCCCCCTCGCGTTGCATAATCTCCGGTTGCACAATTTGACCATTATGAAATCACGCATTCTTCCCGCTACTATTGCCGCTCTTGCGCTTTGCACGACGGCTTGTGAAAACCTCAGCCCTGGAGAAAACGCCGGTGTTTTTGGAGCAGCCGCCGGGCTTGCCGTTGGCATTCCGCTTGCCGCAGCTGGGGTGGACTCCGCAATTACGATCCCTGTGACGGCGGGTGCCGCAGTGCTAGCGGGGGCCGGTGCCTACGTGATTGCGAAACACCAAGCCACCGAGCGCCAGCGCAAAATTGCCGAGCAACGGGCTCGCATCTACATGGCGCGTTTGGATAAAGAGCGCGCTCAGCAAGCCGCTGTCGGGCGAGCCGCCAAGAAGCCCCGATTTATAGCTGTGCAAACCGAGAAATCCGAGAACTCGCAAGGCAAAGCCGCCGTGATGGTCTTCGACACGCAGACGAGCGAGGTCGTTGGCAATAATGTCTATGATCTCAAATCCGCACCGCCGGTCGGCCAGACGGCGAAGTTCGATACGTATTCAGCGCAATACGTTGGGACAGGGAACTGAGCGGGGAAGACTGCGGTGATGGATGGGAACATCGAACATCGAACATTGAACATCGAACATCGAACATCGAACATCGAACATCGAACATCGAACATCGAACATTGAACATTGAACTATCCACCCGTATTTTCGTCGCCAGCCTCTCGACCTTCGAATTACGTTCTTGCGCCAAGTGGTCCCATTCAAATTTCGATGTTCGATGTTGACTGTTCGATGTTCCTGATCCAGCGGAACATCAGCAGGGGTTTCGCCAAGAGGACCGGCCTCACTCCTCGCCGAAGCGGGTTTCGACGAGGTTTTTGAGTTCGGCGACGACGCGTTCGGCGTCGGAGCCGTCGGCGACGACGTGAAGTTTGGAGCCTTTGCCTGCGGCGAGCATCATGAGGCCCAT
>JBBRHN010000309.1:0-3403 GCA_038222685.1 Chthoniobacterales bacterium
GAGCGCGAGATCTGTGGCGTCCGTCTGTGTCGTTTCGGTCCAGCCTTTCACTGCGACTTTGCCGTTGTTTGCATCGATGCCAACCGCGATGCGATCACCGCCAAACTCGGCACACATTTCGGCCACATAATCGATCGATTCACAGGCTTTGGTGCCGATGATAACGCGACTCACGCCCGCCGCAAAAGCCGCGCTCACATTAAAATCATTACGCATCCCGCCGCCAAGTTCGCAGGGGATGTCCACCGACGCGCAGATTTGTTCGATGACCGCCATGTTGCGCGGCTCGCCTGAGAATGCCGCGTCGAGGTCCACGATGTGAAGCCAGTCGGCACCCGAATCCTCCCACTTCTTCGCGAACTCCACAGGCTCGGACGAATAATGTGTGATTTCAGAGGCGAGGCCGCGCTTGAGGCGCACGACCGCGCCCCCCATGATGTCGATGGCTGGAAGAAGAATCATAAGGAGTTTTGAAAATTTCGAAGGATCGTGAGTCCCGCGGCTTGGCTTTTTTCTGGGTGAAATTGAGTGGCATGCATCGCGCCGAGCGAAATCGCCGCGGCAAACTCGACGCCGTATTCGCACGTGGCTGAGACGATTCCCGCATCGCCCGGAACGGGGTAATACGAGTGCACAAAATAGGCCGGCGTTTCGTCCGGCATTCCCTCAAAAAGCGTCCCCGAACAGGCGCGGAGCGGGTTCCAGCCCATGTGGGGGACTTTGAGCGCTCCTGGCTGAAACTTGACGACCGACCCTTTCAAAACGCCCAGTCCTTCGACGCCCGGCGACTCCTCGCTGGATTCGAACAACAGCTGATAACCCAAACAAATTCCGAAATACGGACGACCCGCGAGGATCCACTCGCGCACCGGATCCCAGAGTCCCGTCGCGCGCAAATTCGCGGCACTGTCGCCGAACGATCCCACTCCAGGCACGACCACCGCATCCAATCCGCCGAGCTGCGAGGGCTCGCTCACGAGTAGCGCCAGCGCGCCTGTCGCCTCCAATGCCTTCGACACACTGCGGAGATTCCCGCTGCCGTAATCGACCACCCCGATTGTCTTCTTTGTCATCGCAAGAAAATAAAAACCCGTGTGCGCCTACAGAACGCCCTTGGTGCTCGGGATGCCCTGCACGCGCGGATCAATTTGCGTGGCGGTATCGAGAGCGCGTGCGAGTGCCTTAAACACACCTTCAGCCATGTGGTGCGCATCGCGCCCCGCCAGCACATCGACATGGAGATTCATCCCGCCGTGCACCGAAAGCGCGCGCAAAAACTCTTCAACAAGTTGAAACGAAAACATCCCGCCTACTGCCTCGACGTCCTTAGGCGCATTGTAGGCAAGGAACGGCCGCCCGCTCAGATCGACGACCACGCGAACCAGCGCCTCGTCCATCGGCACATACGCAAAGCCGTAACGCCGGATGCCCGCTTTGTCCCCGAGAGCCTTTGTGAGAGCCTGTCCTAGCGTGATCCCCGTGTCCTCGACCGTGTGATGAAAATCCACGTCGATGTCGCCATTGGCGGCCAGCTCCAAATCAAAAACACCATGCCGCGCGAACAGCGTGAGCATGTGATCGAAAAACGGAATCCCTGTTGCAACCTCCGACGCGCCTGTGCCATCGACGACAAGCTGGAGCCGAATTTTTGTCTCCGACGTATTGCGCTCGATCAGTGCTTCGCGATTCATCCCGTCAAACTAGGTCAACGTCGCCGTGTTTGAAAAGCTCCAACCGAAATCCTCATGTTTCGTCATTGTCCAGAGTCGTCATGCCGAGCAACACTTCGTAATCTGCAACGCTCCCGCCTGCGATGCAGCATTCGATGATCTCGCGGCCCTTCGGTATCAGATCCGCGACGAGAAATTGCCCGAGCTCCTTGCGGAAAAACTCGGCGAGGATTTCCGCCCCCGCATCGTAAGCGTCCGGCCCCACCTCCGGCTGTTGATCGACTTCAAAAAACCAAACGCCTATCGTGCGGCCCTCGACGACGATTTTGCTTGGCGTGTAACCAAGGAGCGAACACCGCGAGGACTTCATTTGCCGCGCGGTAAAGTGTGCTCCGCCGCGCCGGGCAAGATACTCCCGCGTGATCCATTGTGGCATGAATCCCACTTCCCAAGCGCCGATATGCTGGTTCGGCGTCAACACATAGCGCACCGCGGGCGTCGCAGTGATTTGATTCAACAAAAGGTTCGCATGATCGACCCGCCGACCCGTCGCAAATGGCCAATACGAACCCACACCCTCCGACGACATGCCTTCCGTCTGAAGAATCGAGGGATTGGCGTGTCCTCGTGGCGCGACCAGCCTCCAGAGCCAGGCCAATGCCGGAGGCAGGACGTGAAACATCCCGATGATTCCATAAGAAGGATTTTCGCTTGTGCACGGAGGCGTTCGCACACCCATGCTGCGAATGTCCACATCGACAGCACCCGTTTTTACGAGCGGCACAATGCGTCGCGGAATAATCACGCGCGGATTTGGACAGGGTTTGCCTGGCTCATCCTCGATATGCTCCCAGATCAATGATGTCGCTCCGGGCGTCCCCTCAACGTTGAGAAACAAGAGGGGCTCCGGCGGGCAGATTGTCAGTTTCTCGAGCTGCGGATCGATGCCATAATGCGTGATGTGATTGATGCGCACGAACCACGCTTGCTCCGCATCGATGAGGCTCAGCTTGCCATGTCCTTTTTCCAGCGAGGGATGACAGAGCGCCATGTCGTCCGTGACCGGACGCAAGTCACACGTGCTCGGCAGCGTGAGCGTGCGTTCATCGCCGTTCGTCAGATTGCGACCCAGCAGCAGCGAACCGTCGGGCTGGCGGTGTGCATGCTCAAGCATTTCGCTTTTGCCGCCCCCGCTGGCACCCTCATGCGAGATCACGATCCGGCTGTCGTAGGGTGTGATCACCTGCACCGTTGAACAATGCATCGTCACCCAGTGCTCCGATTCACCAATGTTGAGGAGCACTCCGTAGATTCCCTTCTTCGCGCTCGGCCCGGGATAAAGATTGTAGCTGAACAACTCATGCATTCCCTCAAGCCGGTTGTGCACTACGACCTGCTTGCCGTCAAAGTGGGTATGCCGAAACGGCGGTGCCACATAGATGATTGCACGCGGAGAAAAATCGGATGGCAACTCGGCCTCGCTAAGAATTCCCTGCAACATCGCCAGCCCGAGCGCAAAGAATCCGGCATTGCTCGGCGCAATGACCAACGCGTGCGTCCCCTTGCCGGCCGTGCCCGCATAAAATGGAAACACCGCCAGCGGCTGCTTCTTCAACCACGCAAAAGTCTCCTCGCGCACAGACTCGAAATCCGTCCCGAATCTCTCGTGATACGTCGGCTTATCGGTCGGACGTGTGTCCCCGATCACCATACAATCCGGATCGCGCCGACGC
>JBBRHN010000310.1:0-3374 GCA_038222685.1 Chthoniobacterales bacterium
GCTGTCGTCAACCAGCGACCGCCGAGCTTTTCCCGGAGCGTGAATGGGTTTGCGGAGAGCGAGCCATCCCACTCCCAGCGCTTTTTTCCAGACTCGATCTCCTCCGCATGTCTTCCGTTCGTGCAATAGGTGTCCACATCCCGGTTGAGGTAGGCTTCCATGCGATCGCTCTGGCGGTGGGAGCCTTCGAGCAACATCAATCCGCCCACATTGAGCGGCACATCACCAATCGGCACCCAAGCGGTATAAAGGCGCGTGCGCGTGCCGCGTCCCATGTAAACAACGTCGCAGTGCGGACGCGTTCCAAATCCGGGGCCAATTGTGCGGAACCACGTGAAGTTAAAATGCATAGTTTCCTCCCCGAAAAGCAGACGATAGAATTCCATGATCCGCCCGCTGAACAGAAGCGCATCGAGCTCCGGGTTGTTCATCCCGAATTCCGGTGAAAACTTCAGGTTTGAACCCTTCGGAACGATCCCTTCCATGAGGTCCGAGCCGGGCTCCAGCAACCCTGCCGCCACCATTCTTGTCATCACCGTGCGCCGAACCGCGAGGACGTCATCCCTGAGAAAAAATCCACGGATGAACAAATACCCGTTTTCTTCCATCTGCCGGCGCAACTCCTCTCCGTCGCCAAGTAGGGAGGAAGAACATTGAAATTCACCAAAGGATTCCGGGCGGGTATCGAGTTCGAAACCCTGTGAGCGTGGAACGAAGGAGGAGATGGTCGTTGTCATGAGATCTTTCTTAGCATAACTGCCGCGAATAGGAATGGACGACGTGGGAAAAAACATGGATTATTTGGGATTATGGAAAAGCCGCAGCCCGGCAAGTTTAAGTCGCCCGTTAGCCTCCACAGCAATTTGGGATCGATAACCATGGCCGGAAAGCTCCGCGTCAGCACGGGCATTTCGTTTTCAAAAATGCGTATTTTGGGGAACTACGCCTTGGTGTATCTGACTCGGGGATCTGGACGATATCAGATCTGCGGCCATGAGTCGCGGCCATGCAAAGCGGGCGATCTTCTGATCGTCTTTCCCGATCTGGCTCACGCGTATGGTCCCGGGCCGGGAGAAGTCTGGGACGAGATCTACATTGTCTTTGAAGGTGCGGTATTCGACCTCTGGCGCCAGTGCGGATTCCTCTCGCCCGCCCGGCCGATTCTGCGGCTTTCCGATGTCCGGCGGACGACGGGAGCGCTGCGGCGAATCATCTCCGCGAAGGGAAGCGGGAGGCCGTCCGGAACACTTCGAGCTGTTTGTCTGATCCAGATGTTTCTTGCCGAGGCCATCGCCCGCCAGCACTACAGCCGGCAGAATTCCTGGCAGGCCTCTTGGCCGCCTTGGGCGGAGTCGGCGGTTGCATTGATGGAAGCTGATCCCTGCGTCTCGCTCGAATCGTTGGCGTCTTCGGTCGGGCTTTCTTACGAATCATTCCGCAAGAAGTTCCAGTTGATCACAGGGCATTCGCCCGCTGCATTCCAAAGCCGGCTAGGCATGGATTTCGCGCGCCGGTTGATTTATGAGAAGCGGCTCACGAACAAGGAAATTGCGGCACACCTTGGCTTTTGCGATGAGTTCCATTTCTCGCGGCGCTTCTCCCAAATCACCGGTCAGACCACGCGGGAGTTCCGCCGTTCCCTCCCCGGCAGCGGAGCACGTCCAAACCCGTAACGCCATTTGGGTCGTGCTTTCGGCAGAAGTCCCAAAGAAACAACAAAGGTCTGCCGGTGATTCGCACCACCGGCTAAACCCCGATAACCCGCCGGGTGAGGATTCTACCTATGCGACCCTATAAGGGACACAAGCGAGCGTGAGACAAGGGCCGATCAGACCTCTGGAGAGATCAGCTCCTTCTGGAATGCGACCATTTCCCGCATGAACCGGCGAACAATAGGCTCGTCCTTTGACATCAGCGCGTCCAGAAGCATGGCCTCGATAAGGAGTTCCTCGTCAAAGTGCTCGCAGCATTGCGCAAGCAGAAGCTGACATTGGTCCACGCGGGCGATTTCGTCTGTGATTCCTTCAGGAAACAAAACCTGAGGAATCTGAAAATTGCATTCTCGATACGGCAATACATTTCGAGATGGAGATCATCAGTGAGACCGTGGATCGCAATGTTGTTCCGGAGGGTGAGGTGCGCATCGTATCGCTTGCCCGTGTCGAAGGCAGCCAGGATCTCGGCAATCGGCTCGTGGCTGTGGCGCAGGTCCCATCCTTTAGTGACTGCAACATCGCGACGGGCATCGGCGAGTGCTGCCTCAACTTGTTCGCGCTTCGGCACAGGCGCGGGTCGTGAACAAAGGATGCAGGATCGGCAACAAACAGGCGTTCGGAGTCCTTCTTGGCTTTCGTGGTAGCATTCTCGTCGAGGACAATACGTTTCACACTCCGGGTGCGACCATTCTTCTCGAGGGCGACGCCCGGTATTGGTTCGAGCAAGGAGTCGTGAGGAATCTCGTGATCCGAAACAACGTATTCGACAACGGGAACTCCGGTGTCTGGGGCAATGGCATAATCGAGCCGCAGCGCACATTGATCAAGAGTATCTATCCACCAGCCGCACCAACAAAAACCTACTCATCGAGCACATCATATTCCAGGTCTTCGACGGCACTCCCATCCTCGAATTGGAATCTGTAGAAGGTGCCGTCTTTCGCAACAACACGATCGAGAATATCTCCGCCTACCCGGAGGCGAGGCGATCGGATGGGCAGAATGTCATCAAAAATTGCAACGGCGTCCGGGTGGAGCAAGGATACCGGACTCAACCGAAATCAACGGCCGCCGGAAGACACGGCTTTGAAAGTCCGTTTTCGGGTTAAGCAGGCGTAAGTGCCGCCCGCGTTCCTTTCTCCCACTTCGAGCCCCAGTCTCGCATGTCGCGAACCAACTGCCCGAGTGCTTTTCCCTTTGGCGTCAGAATGTAAGCCATCCGCTTGCCGCCCTCGCCTGCCGGAACCTGCTCGACCACCTTGTGGCGAAGCAGGCGTGCCAGGCGCTCGCTTAATATGTTGGTCGGAATCCCCTCCGGCGATGCCTCGAAGTCCTTGAACCGCGTCCGGCCGAGCAAAAGATCCCTCACCACCAACAAAGTCCACCGGTCGCCCAGAATGTCGAGCGCACACGCGACCGGACACGGTGAACGCCGCACGATGCTCGTTTTTTCCAGCTTCTCCATACCTACACCATCCCACAACATTTACTTTATATTCACAAGTATTTTTTACTTGCAATATGCAAGCGTTTAATTAAATTCACGGCCTAATGAAAGCGCCAACACAATCAAATCTCGCACTTCCGGCGGCGGGATTGCCCGCGATCGAACTCTTCTTTGCGCGCATTCTTTTCGCCATTCCCGCGGGCGATGTCATT
>JBBRHN010000311.1:0-3346 GCA_038222685.1 Chthoniobacterales bacterium
CCCGCCAGCTCCCGAGAGACCCAGATTAGCATCCAAGGAGCATCTCGCGGCTTCTCAGACGAGAACCATATCAAAAAGCCCGCCGATGCAGAATTCGTTGAAGCCGCGCAAGTGAGCGACAGCGAAGCCACACTCACCGCATTGCCGAGCGGCCCGAGCGTCACGATCCGCGTGCTGAGTGCTAACGAGGCTGGTTACGCGTTGCCGAGCGAGCAGCTTGTGGTGACTGTGCCGTGACGTCAGAACGGGGTGGGCCGTTCCCACATTAGGGAAGCGCCGACTCACAGCACTATTTCACTCGCCGAACGCTTGCTCCACTGCTCACAAGAGTGGTGGGTCGAAATTGCGTCTATCGTGTAGCCGTCAAAACCGGACAGAACCTTGATTCATGCTTGTCAGAAGGCCGAATCCTGCTAATTCCCACCTTTCCCCCCCCCGGAAGACTCACCCGAAAAACACATCATGCTCGCACTCTCCCTTGTCACTGACGGACTCACCATTTCATTAATCTGCGCCGCGCTCGGCCTCGTTTACGCGTTATACCTCGTCAGCTGGATTCTCAAACAACCCGCCGGCAATGAACGGATGAAAGAAATTGCCGCCGCTATCCAACTCGGCGCGCAGGCGTATCTCAGTCGCCAACTCCTCAGCGTGGGCGCAATTGCCGTCGTCATTTTTGCCCTCATCTGGGTGGGTCGCGGATTTGAGTCCGGCATCGGCTTTGTTGTCGGCGCGGTTTGCTCGCTTATCGCCGGTTATATCGGAATGACGGTCGCCGTGCGCGCCAACGTCCGCACCGCCCAGGCAGCCTCGACCTCGCCGTTTGCCGCGATGCGCGTGGCGTTTAGCGGTGGCGCGGTGACAGGGCTTCTCGTGGTCGGTCTCGCGTTGCTATCTGTCGGAATCATGTTTCTTGCTGTAAAGCATTTTTCGGCTGGCTCGCCAGATGCCACTCGCGCCGCGCTCGACGCCCTAGTCGGCACTGCGCTCGGCAGCTCGCTTGTTTCGGTTTTTGCCAGACTCGGCGGCGGCATTTACACGAAGGCTGCTGACGTCGGCGCGGATCTCGTCGGAAAAATCGAGAGCCAACTCGACGAAGACGATCCCCGCAATCCCGCAACCATCGCCGATAACGTCGGCGACAATGTCGGCGACTGCGCGGGCATGGCCGCGGATGTTTTTGAAACCTACGCCGTTTCTCTCATCGGTGCCGTGCTCATCGGCTCGTTGACCACCGTCGGCGAGGCCTCAGAGGCCGCTATCGCGTATCCGTTCCTCCTCGGCGGCGTCTCGGTCGTCAGCGCAGTGCTCGGAATTCTTTTTGTCTGCTTTTCAAAACTCACCGCGACGCGCGCCCTGCAAGGCGGCGTTCTCGTCAGCGCATTGGTCTCGGCCATTGTGTTCTGGCCGCTCACGCACCAGCTTTTCCCGAACGGCCTCGACGTCGGCGGCAAAGGCATCTGCTCGGCGGACAGCCTGTTCTTTGCGTCCTTGATCGGACTCTTGATGACCTACGTCGTCCTGCTTATAACAAACTACTACACCTCGACCGAACACGCGCCGGTGCGGCATATCGCAAAGGCATCGGAGACCGGACACGCAACCAACATCATCGCGGGCATCGCCACCGGGCTCCACGCGACCGCACTTCCTGTCGCTTTCATCGGGATCGCGATTCTCCTCTCGTTCCACTTCGCCGGGCTCTACGGCATCGCAATCGCTGTTATGTCCATGCTCTCGATGTCGGGCATCATTATCGCCCTCGATGCCTTCGGCCCGATCACCGATAACGCGGGCGGAATCGCCGTCATGTCAGGCCTCGACAAAAATGTCCGCGAAATCACCGACGAACTCGACGCTGTCGGCAATACCATGAAAGCCGTCACCAAGGGCTACGCCATCGCCTCCGCAGGCCTCGCCGCTCTCGTCCTCTTCGGCACTTACGTCGAAGAACTCAAAGTCGCTTACGAGGCGCTCGGCAAACAATTCAACCTCGGCTTCGACCTTCAGGATCCCAATGTCATCATTGGACTCTTCATCGGCGGTTGTCTCCCGTATGTTTTCTCGGCATTTAGCATGAACGCCGTTGGGAAGGCCGCTGGTGCCGTCGTCAATGAAGTCCGCCGTCAACTCGCCGCCAAACCCGGCATCCTCGAAGGTCGCGACAAACCAGACTATGGCACCTGCGTCGACATCGTCACCAAAGCCGCCCTCCGCGAAATGATCATCCCGGCACTCCTTCCCGTCGCCGTTGTCATCGCCGTCGCATGGATTCCGTTTTTCGGGCCTCAGGTTCTCGGCGGCGTCCTGGTCGGCACCATCGTGACAGGGCTATTCATCGGTATCGCCATGACCTCCAGCGGCGGCGCATGGGACAACGCCAAGAAGTTCATCGAGAGCGGCAACCACGGCGGGAAAAACTCCCCAGCTCACCAGGCCAGCGTCACCGGCGACACCGTCGGCGATCCTTACAAAGACACCGCCGGCCCCGCCGTCAACCCGATGATCAAAGTCGTCAACATCGTCGCCATCCTCATTATCCCCATCTTCGTCAAATACTGGGCGTCGCACTAACGCGGGGTTCAGCTCCGGCGACCAATCGCATTGCGTCCCCGGATACCAAAGTGCTTGGCCGCGGCCAAGAGATTTTTGTCGTTGGAATAAATCGTCGTGAACCCGTAATCGTGCGCGCACGCCAGATGCATCGCATCGCCTGCGCGAAGAAAACAATCGGCGGGCAGGGTGCCGAACGTCCCTGCAAGCGAGTTCACCGCGCTTTCGGTCACTGGCAACCACCGGAACTCGCCAGCGAGACAATCCGCTTCGAATTGTTGCAACGTCTCGTGCAGCTTCGAGGCAGAGATGACCCCATCGCGGAACTTTCTATGAAAGGCCGCTGCGCTTTCCGCTTTGCCATGTAGCGCACACGCCCACGGCTCCGCGTCTTTCAAAGAGCGCACCTCTTCGAAGCCCGGCTCCTCGAAGTAAAGGCGGACAATGTAGCTCGTGTCGAAGTAGTTCACGCCACCGAATCCGCTCGAACTTCATCGAGGATTTCTTCCATCGACCTCTCGCCTGGCTTAGGTCGTAGTGCTCCGCTCTCCACGAGTTTCTTGAAACCCGGGCGCAGTTTCCTATTCGCCCAGTAAGAATGTTTGGGGCTCGGGTCGACTTTTTCGCGACTTTTGTTGAGTCTCTCGATTTGGGCCACAGGCTTACCGTTATCCGTGATGATCACCGGCATTTCCGCCGCCTTGCGAACGAAGTGCCCCGTGCGGGCGTGCAGGTCTCGAATGGAAACAGTGATCGCGTTCATACTCAAAACTGTGACACGCGTGACACGCAG
>JBBRHN010000312.1:0-3346 GCA_038222685.1 Chthoniobacterales bacterium
CGCAATAGCGTCCCAATTGGCCGCAGCCATTTCTTCGTCGGCAGTTTGTTCGTGGCGCGGCTTCTGGGCGGGATGGCCGAGAGGCGCGATGTCGGTCGGCGAGGCCGTTTCCGGGGTCAGATCGGGATTGTTCAAAGGGGGAAAGCTCATTTCAAGCCGCACTTTTTCGCAGATTGAATCAAATTGTCGAGTCGCGAGATGAACCCGGTTCGTTCAGTTCGCAGCATCTGACTCTATGCGACGAGACACGGCGCGAATATGTCGCGGGCCTTCTCGCGGCAGTGCCGACCTCTCGCTTAAGCTGAGGGGGTTTGGGTGCGGGCGCGGCGGGCGTCGATGAAGGACTTAACGCAGAGCGCCACAAAAACTAGAGAAATGAAGCCCATGCTCACTTGCATGGCAACGGCGAGGGGAGTGCTCTTGATGGTTTCTCCGGCCATTAGAGTAAACATTTTCGGGAGTCCCATCCCGAGCCCGCCCGCCGTGCCGAGCAGGCCGAACATGGCGGCGACATGCATCGCGTGCTTGCGGAGATTGGGTTTTGCAATGGCCAGAATCCCTGTGAGCAAAATCGGCGCGCCGAAGAAGGCAGGGATGAGCGACGTGACATGCGATGAGCCAGTGGCGATGAACGCACCGACACCGAGGAGGATAAGAAGAATTCCGAAAGCAACAGCGATTTTGGGCATGGCTGGGAATGTGCCCGGAAGTTCCGGTTTCGCAAGTGGGAAAATTCAGGTCGTGCTTTACATATGAAGCCCTGAAAGGCGTGGAACGGAAAAAAGTGCTCGGGGAGGGACTTGAACCCACACTCCTTGCGGAACCAGATCCTAAATCTGGCGCGTCTGCCAATTTCGCCACCCGAGCGGGTGTTTTCCGGAGGCAACCGCAGTTGAACATCCGTTGGCGCAGGCTAAATCGAGGAGGCGCGATGTCAACTGGTAAAGGCCGCCGTTTCGCGGTGGACAGCCCGCGGGTGGGCGGGTTAGATTCATGACCATGCACATCCCAAGTTCCATGATCGAGGGGCCTGTCTGTCCTGTCACCGGTGTTCTCGCTGCGGCGGGCATTGTGACCGCATTGCTTGCCGCGTCGCAATCGAAGGATCGTCCATCATCGGCGCGCTTCGCTGGCATCACGGCACTTATCTTCGCGGCGCAGATGATGAATTTTCCGATTCAGGACGGCACTTCGGGCCACCTGCTCGGCGGGGTTCTTGGGGCGATTCTGCTCGGAGTTCCGTTCGGCGTTCTCTCGATCTCTGCGGTGCTGATCGTGCAATGCCTTTTCTTTGCGGACGGCGGACTCGCTGCCCTCGGGGCGAACATCGTGAACATGGGCCTGATTGGAGCGGGGCTGGGCGGATGGATCGCGGTGCAATTGCGCACTGGAAAAAATCGGTGGGAGCTGGCGGCGGTCACGGCGTTGGCGGCTTGGGGGTCGGTGGTGCTGGCCGCATTCGCGTGTTCGTTCGAGCTGGCGCTGGCCGGGACGATTCCGTTTTTACAAGTTGTGCCGGCGATGGTCGGCGTGCATGCGCTCGTGGGCATTGGCGAGGCAGCGATCACGCTGGCGGTTCTGGCAATTGTGCCGGTCCGCGCGCGCCGGAGCACCGATTTGCGGGCGATTTTAGTGCCTTATGGGATCGCCCTTTTCGTGGCTGGCGTACTGAGCCAATTTGCTTCGCCGCTGCCGGACGGTCTCGAGTGGGTTGCTAAAGATCTCGGATTTCTCAAAGACTCGGTCACCCAAACATTCGCGCCGTTTGCCGACTACGGCATCCCGTGGATGAACGGAGCCGCAGGTTCAACGGGCCTCGCCGGTCTGGCAGGCGTGGCCATCACAGCAATGTTGGCGGCGCTGGTCGCCCGCCTTTGGGCCGCTCGTGCGACGAGCCAAACTGTTTCCTAATTTCACATCATGGGCACCATTACGCAGTTCATCGACACTCACTACCGTCACTTTAACGCAGCTGCGCTCAAAGACGCCGCCGACGGCTACATCCGCCACCTCGATGAGGGCGGCATCATGCTCATGACTCTGGCCGGGGCGATGAGCACCGCCGAGCTGGGGATTTCGCTTGCCGAAATGATCCGCCAGGGAAAAGTCCACGGCATCGTCTGCACCGGCGCGAATCTGGAGGAGGATGTTTTTAATCTGGTCGCGCACGACTTCTACGAGCGCATCCCGAACTACCGTGATCTCACGCCCGCCGACGAACAGGCGCTCCTGGCCCGGCACATGAACCGTGTGACCGACACTTGCATTCCAGAAATGGAAGCGATGCGGCGGATCGAAAACGTGATCCTGAAAGAGTGGATGTCGGCGGACGCAGCCGGAAAACAATTTTTCCCGCACGAATTTTTCTGGAAAACCCTTGATTCACCCGAGCTGCAATCGACATTCCAAATCGACCCGGCCAATAGCTGGCTCGTAGCGGCGAAGGAGAAAAATCTCCCGATGTTCGTGCCCGGCTGGGAGGACTCGACACTCGGCAACATGTATTCCGCACACTGCATCGAAGGGGATGTCAAAAACGTTCACACGGTTCGCTCCGGCATCGAATACATGATCTCGCTGGCCAACTGGTATGCGCCGACGAGCAAGGAATCCTCGATTGGTTTTTTCCAGATTGGCGGAGGGATCGCGGGCGACTTTCCGATTTGCGTCGTCCCGATGCTGCACCAGGATCTGCGTCAGGACGATGTTCCGCTCTGGGGTTACTTCTGCCAGATCAGCGATTCGACGACGAGCTACGGGAGCTACTCCGGCGCCGTGCCGAACGAAAAAATCACATGGGGCAAACTCGGCGAGAAAACGCCGAAGTTCGTCATCGAATCCGACGCCACGATTGTTGCGCCCTTAATCTTCGCCAAAGTCCTCGGCTGGTAGCGTTCGCGATGCATATTCTCGACATCCTCCAAGCCGGGCGCCCGACGTTTTCATTTGAGTTCTTCCCGCCGAAAACACCGCAGGCGATGGAGGTCTTGTTCGAAAATATCCGCGATCTCGCGTCGCTGAATCCCGACTTCGTCAGCGTCACTTACGGAGCGGGTGGTTCCACTCGTGAGCTGACCCACGAGCTTGTCGTCCGGCTTAAAACGACGACGGATCTCGACCCTATTCCTCACCTCACCTGCGTGGGGCATAGCGACGCCGACATCGCACAAATCCTAGAGCGGTATTCTGCCGCGGGTGTCAGCACAATCCTTGCACTGCGCGGCGATCCGCCCCGCGATCAGCCGAACTACGATCACTCTAAGGACAGTTTTTCCCAGGCGGCCGCGCTTGTTCGGTTTATCAAAAACTTTGCCTCTCACTCGGACCCGCGCGGATTCGGAATCGG
>JBBRHN010000313.1:0-3336 GCA_038222685.1 Chthoniobacterales bacterium
CGCCGGGCAACGTGACGGGAATTTTGAACAAAAACATCCGTCCGTATTTGCGCGAAGCGAAGAGCCCGAATCTCATCCAGACGTGGGACCTGCAAATGCAGATTGAGGCGGATCGTATCACGACAGGGCGTT
Source organism: Chthoniobacterales bacterium (assembly GCA_038222685.1). Classification (GTDB taxonomy): domain Bacteria; phylum Verrucomicrobiota; class Verrucomicrobiia; order Chthoniobacterales; family Terrimicrobiaceae; genus JBBRHN01. Next base: position 133 of record JBBRHN010000313.1, read on the forward strand.
CGGACCACAAGGCCGATGAGTTCAATTCCGTGACAAGGCCCCGGTTGATTTTTCAGCGCGCCAAAGACATGGCTGCCATCGGGCAGCCAAATCGTGCGGTCTCCGAGATTATTGTGCTCGTGCGGACTTACCCCGAACACCCGGACTTCAGAAGCTGGGTGGCCGAGGTCAAGAACATGGTCAAGCCAGCGGCTAGCGCCCCGGCTCCTGCGGAAACATCTCCGCAATAAGCGCTGCGTAGCGGTCGGTGATGACGTGGCGTTTGAGCTTAAACGTGTTCGTGAGCTCGTCGCCGAGTTCGAAGGACTTCGGGAGAAAGCGCCAGACGACGATTCGCTCGAAGGGTTTGAATCCGTTTTCGGCTGAGACGCGTTTGCGAAGCTCAGCTTCAAGGAGACGGTGGGCGTCCTCGCGCTGCATGAGAGCGTCGACGGAATCCGCTGCAATGCCGGCGGCGCGGAAGCCGTCCAGAGCCGGAACGATCAAAGCGCCGAGGTTTTTCTGATCCTGGCCGACGACGATGCATTGATCGATGAGAGACGAGCCTGTGATGCGGCTCTCGATGGGCACGGGCTCGACGTTTTCACCGCTGAGGAGAACGATGGTTTCCTTCGAGCGTCCGAGAATTTTCAGGCAGTTATTGAACGTCATCATGCCGATGTCGCCGGTGTTCATCCATCCGTCACGGAGGACGCGCGCGGTGGTCTCGGGGTCTTTGTAGTATCCGCGCATGACTTGCGGGCCTTTGACATGAATCTCGCCGCGGAGGCCGCGTCCGCCGCTGCGGCGCGCGCGGTTGGGGTAAAGTGTCTCGCCGGTATTGAGATCGATAATGCGGATTTTGGTTTTTGGGAAGGGTCGCCCGACGGTGCCGAGAACGAGCTTGCTCCACGTGCGAACGGCGAGCACGGGCGAGGTCTCCGTCATGCCATAACCTTCGAGAACGGGAATGCCGATGGCGTTGAAAAATTCATCCACATGCGGCTGGAGCGCCCCGCCGCCGGAGATGGTGCCGCGAAATTCGCCGCCGACAATTTTGCGGAGCTTCGCGAGAACAAGGGGGTCGAGCACGAGGTGGGGAATGATACACAGCGCCCACGCAATGGCGTGAGCGACCGCGAGCGGGAGAACCTCGGTGTTGGAACGCCCTGTCGTGTCGAGCTCATGCCGAAGAAAGAAACTTTTGGCGTGGTGGACTTTTCTGGCGCAGTGATATGCCGCATGGAACAGCGCGCGACGAGGGGCCGGCGCGGATTTCACGCTGGCGAGAATTTTTTGATAGAGGCTTTCCCAAAGTCGCGGCGCGGAAGCCATAAGCGTCGGACGGACGACTTTCAGATCCTCGCCGATGGTGCGAAGGTTCGTGTAGTGCGTGCAGGCACCCATGGAGATGGCGACCATTTCAAAAACGCGTTCGTAGCTGTGCCAGATCGGAAGAATCGAAAGCATGCGGTCGCCGGGCTCGATCTTGACGGGGAGGTTTTTGATTTGGGAGCACATGTTGGCATGTGTGAGTTGCACGCCTTTCGGAGTCCCTGTTGTGCCCGAGGTGTAGATAATTGTGAAGAGATCGTCGGGCTTGACGGCTTGCGCGCGCTCGTGGGCTATGCGGTCGCCGGTGGCGCGTCGCCGGGCACCGTCGGCGAGAAGATCTTCCAAACGTAACACCCCTTTGCGCGGCTCGCCGCCGGACGACATCACGATGATCGTATCAATGTGCCGGAGGTGGCAGCGGTCGAGCTTTTCGAGCACGGTGAGGTTTTCGACAAACACCACACGGACATCGCCGTGCGTTAAAATATAGGTCATCTCCGCGTCCGTGATGTCCGTCCCGCGCGGGACATCCGCTGCACCCGCGAGTAGAATGCCGTAGTCGGCGATGATCCACTCGAGACGATTGTCAGCCATGATGCCGACATGGTCGCGGGCTTTGACGCCAAGTGCTGCGAGCGCCGTCGCGAGATTGAGACCTGCCTCGTAGAGTTCTCGAAAACTCGTGGCGACAAATTTCCCGCTCGGATCTTTCCGGGCGAATGCCGGTCTGTCGCCGAATTGCTCGGCGGCTCCAGAATAAACAGCAGGGAGGGTGGGGGCGATAACTCGTGGCATAGGAAAGAGGGAAACTCGCCTTGATCGCTGCCCTTGCGCAAATAAAATTATGTGTTAAATCGAAATCCTATGAAACGTCTCGCTCTCATCCTAGCACGCCGTCGCCGCAAGTCGGCCCAGCTACTCCGTGAAGTTCCGTGAGATGCTGGCACGTGAAAAACCAAAGGGCTCCGGTCTTGGCAAAATCCTCTTCCGCCGCGAGCAAGAGATTCTCAGCCACATTCTCTTGGGGAAGACCAACCGGGAAATGAGCGAACTGATCAAACTCAGCCCTCGCACGATTGAATCTCATCGCGCCAATGTCATGACGAAACTCGTCGCAACGAATGCCACTGAACTCGCCGCCAAAGCAGATCTCTATGACTTAGGATTGTTTACGATATCTCGGGCAACAGGCTTGTCTCCTTGACCACACCTCCGTTTCGGCGGACGCAGTTCTCATCGTCGTTTCGACAAACTCAGAGCGGCTGGGCCGATCTCAAAGTTCCAGCTTCCGCTCTTTTCCATTGAGCGAGAACCGGAGAGAGTCGCAAATGACTTTTGTCACTAACGCGCTTCTGGCTTCGGAAAAGCTCATCCACAGTCGGCGGAGCCCGATTCCCCCCCCGCACGCTCTCAGTTTAGCCGTTGCGATTCGGGGTGCCCAATACATGAGTCTTTGGCGGGAGCATCACGTTGTCGAACGTCTGAGTAAACATCGCTGCCGCGAAAAAAGCCACTGCGCGGAGCGTATCCGTCCCGACATTGACCAGATCATGCCGAAGCGGTGTGGGCAGCACAAAGACGCTTCCCGGTCCAACGGCATGCTTGCTGCCATCTTCCAGTTGAAGTTCCCCGCTCCCGGCAATGATGTATTGCGTTTCTTCCGTCGCGTCCGTATGCCAACCAAGCCGCCCTCCCGGTTCGATTTCATAAACGATTGTCGAGGATTCGGTCGTTCCGTGCCCGCCATACAGAACAAAAGCCCCGTTCCACCGCACACTCTCTTCACCGTCTCCACGGACAAGGACGCGTTCGAGTTTGTTTGATTCAATGATAGTTGCGTTCATAAGAATTCTAACATTTAGAAGTCGATCAAAGAATGTCAAATGCTAA
>JBBRHN010000314.1:0-3332 GCA_038222685.1 Chthoniobacterales bacterium
TTTCTGGTGCTGCCGCGTTTTCTCGCGATGCTCGTGATGCTTCCCGTGCTTACAGTTTTCGGCGACTACATCGGAATAGCCGGAGGCTGGCTGGTGTGTCATTTTGCGCTCGATATGGAAACCGCCGCTTATATCCAGAGAGTCGTGGCGGCCGGACAGCCGATCGATCTTTATTCGGGCGTCGTCAAGAGCTTCGTTTTCGCCTGGCTCATCATCACGATTTCTTGTCAGGCGGGCTTGGAAGTCACAGGCGGTGCCGAGGGCGTCGGGCAGGCCACCACGTCATCCGTCGTCACTTCCATCCTCGCCATGCTCGTGGCCAACGCAATCCTGACGGCGTTTTTTTTTATTGTCTAGCTCATGGGCGAAACGGTCATCGCGGTAGAAAATCTGGTGCGCAAGTTCGGGGATCGCACGGTTCTCAACGGCGTTAGTTTCACCGTCGAAAAAGGCGAGACGCTGATCATCATGGGCGGCTCGGGTTGCGGCAAAAGCACGCTCCTGCGGCACATCATCGGGTCGATGAAGCCCACTTCAGGATCGATTAAAATTTTTGGCCAGGAGACAACAACGATGCCGGCGCGGGAGTTCGAACAACTGCGGCTGCGGTTCGGAATGAACTTCCAATTCGGCGCTCTCCTCCAATCTCTCACCGTCGGGGAAAACATCGCTCTTCCCCTCATTGAGAACAGCCGTGTGGATCCCGAAATCGTGGATCTCATTGTCAAAATGAAGCTCGAACTCGTAGGTCTCACTGGATTCGAAGACCTCAAACCCGCCGAGATCAGTGGTGGCATGCGCAAACGCGTAGGCCTCGCCCGCGCCGTTGCACTCGACCCGGAACTCCTCTTCAGCGACGAGCCCACATCCGGACTCGACCCCATCATGACCGCGGTCATTGATCAGCTCACCATCGATCTCACACGCAAGCTCTCGATGACCGCCGTGGTCGTCACACACGACATGACCAGTGCGTTTCGCATCGGCACCAAAATCATCGCTCTCGGTGCCGGTAAGCGGGCCGGGACAATCATCGCCTCCGGCACCCCCGACGAAGTTCGCAACAGCCCCGATCCCGAGGTGCAGCAATTCATCCGCGGCAAGCCCGATGGCCCCGTTCCCCTCAAGCTCTCACCCGAAGACTACATCGAACGCCTCCTCGGCCGCGAGCGCGACAAGGGCGTGACATATTGAACGGGAACTACTCTTTCACCGGCTGGAGATTTCGGTTGTAAAGTTGATCGACCTTCAAATTCGGCAAACCATCGATTCCGGAAAGAAATCCGCTGGTACTCTTCTCGCTGAGGAGTTGTCCGCTTGCGTCTCGGATCAATAAATACCAACCTTTATATTTGGAACCGAACACGGCGTTCGTGTCGTCCCATGCGGAAACCACCTCGGGTGTCGTCAAGATCAGCTCTTGGAGTGGAGCCAATTCGAACGTTTGCTCATACTTCTGGAGAAATTGAAGCGCTCTTTTTACCACCATACTTTCGCCAAATAGGTAGAACTCGATTTTCAAGCCGGGAAACGGGCGGTTCGGATCTGAGTTCCGCAGTTTGATCGTGAAAGAAATTCGATCCTTCATGTCGTCGAAGTCTCCGCCCTCGATCTTCGTTTTTTTCGCCCGAATCGCACTCACGGTCACTTTGGATGCAAAGTCGGCCTTCGAACTGAGCGGCTCAGCAGCCCGCGTCTCCGGCACTGGCAAGACGGACATGATAATCAAAAAAACGATCCAGTTCGCAATTTTCATATGTTGGCCCGTGGATAGCAAATCGCGCACCAGACTCCAATCAAAAATTCACGGCGAGAGCCTGGCAATCGTCCAAGCACCATCGTCGACCGTGTATCGAAAGCGGTCGTGCAGACGGTCGTGCCCTCCTTGCCAGAACTCAAACGTCGTTGGGACGATGCGATAGCCGCCCCACGAGTCGGGTTTCGGCACTTTGCCCTCTGTGAATTTCCGCTTGAGCTCTTCGAATTTCGCCACGAGCACCGCGCGGGACGGGATAATCTGGCTCTGATCCGACACCCATGCACCGAGCTGGCTGCCGAACGGGCGGCTGAGAAAATAAGCAAGTGACTCTGCGGGCGAAATTTTCTCCACCTTGCCGGCAATCTCGACCTGGCGTTGAAGTCCGATCCACGGAAACAGGATCGCAGCCTGAGGGTTCTCGTCAATCTGCCGGGCTTTGCGGCTCGTGTAGTTGGTAAAAAAAACGAACCCCCGTTGGTCATAGGCTTTGAGCAAAACCGTTCGGCACGAGACCCGTCCCGAGGCATCAGCCGTCCCAAGCGACATTGCGTTTGGCTCGACAAGACCGGCATCGCGTGCTTCGTCAAACCATACACGGAACTGCGCGACCGGTTCGGGGTCGAGTTCGTCCTGCCGCAAAGGGTCCCGGTCGTAATCGCGGCGGAGACTATGAACAGGTGCGTCGTGAGGCATAATAAAAAGTTACGTCGCTCGTGAGCCGAATGGCAGCAAAAACAAATTTCTGTCGTCCTGCGCTGGCACACCTCGAGAACGCAGCTATATTGAAGTTCTCAATGAGCAACTGCACGAGCGATATGGAAAAATGGCGGGAGGAGTTTCCGTTTCTGAAGGAAAAATCCGGAGACCGTCCGCTGATTTACATGGACAGCGCGGCGAGCTCGCAGAAGCCGTCGTTCGTCATCCAACGAATGACGCGGTTCATGGAGTCGGAGTATGCGAACGTTCACCGAGGCATTCATCTCTTGAGCGAGCGCGCGACACTGGCTTATGAGGCGGCGCGGGCGTCCGTCGCCTCAATGCTCAACGCGGGCCGCGTCGAGGAAGTGGTTTTCACTCGCGGGACGACTGAAGCCGTTAATCTTCTCGCCTCCACGTGGGGTCACGAAAACGTCAAGTCCGGCGACCGAATTCTCCTCACGGAAATGGAGCATCACAGCAATCTCCTCCCGTGGAAGGAACTCGCGCGCGTGACCGGAGCCGAAGTCGATTTTGTTCCCGTCCTCGAAAATGGCAGCGCGCTCGACCTCGAAGAAGCCAAACGCTTGCTCGCGCTGCGTCCGAAACTTTTTGCGTTCACGCACGTTCCCAACACGCTGGGCCTCGAAAACCCCGTTGCCGAACTTTGCTCCCTGGCACGCGAAAACGGCGTGACGACGTTCGTCGACGCTGCTCAAAGCGTCGGGCATCAGACCGTGGACGTGCAGGCCATCGGCTGCGATTTTCTTGCGACGTCTTCCCACAAAATGTGCGGCCCGAGCGGCATTGGCGTGCTCTGGGGACGCTACGAACTCCTCGAAAAAATGCCGCCTTGGAATTTCGGTGGAGAGATGGT
>JBBRHN010000315.1:0-3297 GCA_038222685.1 Chthoniobacterales bacterium
ACCTGATGCATCGGCCAGCGCTTTTTTGTTGTGATGTGGTGGAAAAACGGACGCCACATCGCATGCAAGCTCCGGTGCCGGTTTGTACATCGCTTTTTCGTTCGGGCCAACAGCGCGAGCCAGCGACCGCGGTCGTTGTCACCGAGTTCAAAAACAAAATCAAAGTCCGTGCGCCGCAGGAGGCAGGCGAGCGCAAAATCTCCCCACCGACTCCGCGCATCCCGCCGATCCTCCTCCGGCTCGGCCGTGCAGATCAGGCGGTCAATCTCGGCGCAACCCGCGAGAATTCCCTCGCACGAGCGCCGCACGAGCACCCAAATCTCCGCTTCCGGAAACTTCCTCTTCGTTGCCACGATGGTTGGGGTCAGCAAAAGCGAGTCGCCAATGTGGCGGAGCTTGATGAACAAAAACCGCATGTCCCGGTATTCTCTACGGCATCGCGCCGCGACCGCCAAGCTTGACCTTTGGCGGGCTCGACCTGATAGAGTGCCGGGCTAATGACAGTTCACGAACTATTTGCCCTCCTGACGCCCGCGGAAACCGAAGCGGTTCTCAGCTGGCTTCACGAAAACGACCGCGCTGCCTACAAGACCTGTGTGAGCATGATGGCGACGCGTCGCAAGCTTCGCCCCATTTTCGTCGAGCGCAAACCGCGCGAAGAGCGCCACGCCTGGATGAAGGAGGCACTCTCGAAGCCAGCCAACAACGATCTTGCGCAAGAAATCCTCCAAGCCTGGGTTCTCGGTGCCAACGGGCCAATGGTTTGCGAATTCCTCGATCTGCTCGGCATCGCGCACGATGGCAAAGGTCTCGTTGAGGAAATTCCTTCCCAACCGCCAGCGGAGTCCGTTACCAAAGCCGTCGATGCCATTGCGGCGAAGTATCCCGAGGCCGCCGTCTTTGTTTATCTTCACATCCTCGTCGGCACCGGCATGACCGAATGGCCGACACTCGCTGAGATCACCTCCTCCGACCCACGCTTATGTCGAAACCCATCGTAAAATCGCCGTTCAACGATTCCCTCGAAGGCGCGCTGGAAACGTTTGCGTCCCTTCGTCCACTTGAGCCGCAGATTGTCCAAATCGCCGAGCTCGTGACAGCCTGCCTCCTCGGCGGTAACAAGCTTCTCTTCTGCGGCAATGGAGGCAGCGCGGCGGACTCCGCGCATATTGCCACCGAGTTCACGTGTCGGTTTCAGGGTGACCGTTTGCCCTATCCCGCAATCTCGCTCACGTCCGACGGCGGCCTTCTCACGGCCATCGGCAATGACTATGCGTTTAACGATTTGTTTGCCCGCCAAGTCTGCGCTTACGCCAAACAGGGCGATGTGCTCATCGCGCTGACCAGCAGTGGAAAGTCGCGCAATATTCTCTCCGCCGTCGAAGAGGCCCGACGCCTCGGCATGAAATCCGTCGCCTTTCTTGGCAAGGGTGGGGGATTCACCAAAGGTGCTGCCGATATCGAAATCATCGTGCCTGGCACCGTTACCGCTCGAATTCAAGAGGCTCAGAAGTTTCTGCTCCACGTGATGTGTGAACTCGTCGAGCCGCACCTCAAGAAGGAATGACCACGGTTTTTACCGTTGCATCCGTCGTCCTCGGCGCTGTCGTCGGTTCGTTCCTCAATGCCTGCATTCATCGGATGCCGCGCAACATCAGTCTTTCAAACCCTAAGAGATCGTTTTGCCCCTCGTGCAATAAAATGATCCCTTGGTATGAAAACCTGCCGATCGTTAGCTGGGTCGCGCTTCGCGGCAAATGCTCGACCTGCGGCGCGGGAATTTCGCCTCGCTATGTCTTTGTCGAAATCCTCACCGCTGTCGCTTTCTATTTCATCTGGACGAGATTCGGCAGTCCGCTGGCATTTGCTTATTGGATTTTCTTTGCCCTGCTCATCGTTGCCACCTTCATCGATATCGAGCATTTCATTATTCCGGATGAAATCACCTGGGGCGGAACCGCCGCCGGCGTCATCGCCAGCCTTGCCCTGCCAAGCCTCATGGGCACGACATCTCATCTTATGTCCGGCCTCTTTTCGCTCCTCGGTGCCGCGCTGGGCTTCGGGCTCCTCTGGCTCGTTGTTGAAGGCGGGAAACTCGCGTTCGGACGCAAGAAACACGCTTTCACAAACGCCGAGGATTTTGTTTGGAAACGCGACGGCGACCGTGCCGATCTGCGCCTCGGCGATGAGTCGCTCGCGTGGGAGGAGATTTTCAGTCGGGAGACCGACGTCCTCGTTCTCGACACCGAAGGCGACAGCAAGTGCGGGGAGCAGACATTTCCGCAAGGTCCCTTGCGCTTTACTTACAATCGTCTCACGGTCGGCGAGCTCAGCTTCGAACTCGACACGCTGGACGAAATCCGCGGTCGTGTTCGCGCCGTGGTGATTCCGCGCGAAGCGATGGGCTTCGGCGACGTGAAATTCATCGCCTGCATAGGGGCTTTCCTTGGCTGGCAGGCCGTTCTCTTCACCCTCTTTGCGTCGTCCATCATAGGTTGCGTGGCCGGTATCGCCGGGATTTTCATTGCCCGCGATAAGTCCGGCGCACGGATTCCGTTCGGCCCTTTCCTCGCGCTCGGCGCCGCCATTTGGGTCTTTGGAGGCAATGAAATCATGGACTGGTATTTCTCCCAATTCGGGGCCGCCAATCTTCTTAGCTCAATCGTCGGTTTCCTGCGCAACCTCGTCGCAATTCCCTATGTCTAAACCAAAAAAACTCCCGTTTCGTCAGCTTGTTCGTGAGTTTTGGAAGCCTTATCTTCGTTTGGGCGGCTACCTGAAACCCTATAAACTTCGGTTTGGCATTGGCCTTGGCTTTGGTGTTCTCGCGGGCATCGTGAGCGGCCTCTTACCGCTTATCATTGCGCGTGTCGGCAGCGATGTGCTGCCAGCGGGGAAAATGCCGGGCATCAAGGAACTCACGAATCTCAGTAGCGGTCCGAGCTCGGGGCCGACCATCGAGACCGTCATCTGGCTCAGTTTGCTGATTCCAGCCGTCATGATTACCCGCGGCCTGTTCACCTTTTTTAACAGTTATTTTCTCACATGGGTCAGTCTCCGCGTCCTGAGCGACATTCGCTCACAGCTTTTTCGCCAGCTTATGGGGCAGTCGCTCAACTTTTTCAATCGCTCGAAATCCGGACTCCTGAGTTCGCGCGTGCTGAGCGACACCCGACAAGCTCAAATGGCGCTTTCGTCGATATCCAATGACATTGTGAGCCAGCCGATTGCCGTCATCACCGGTGTCATCGCGCTCGTCATTATCGATTGGAAGTTCAGTCTGACCACGATCGTTCT
>JBBRHN010000316.1:0-3296 GCA_038222685.1 Chthoniobacterales bacterium
ACGACGGAGACATGGGAGAAATCCCACGTCATGGGAAGGAGTTGGCCAGTGGATTTTTTGTATCCGGCTGCAATCGCGTAGGTTTTTTCGGGAGTTTCGGTGCACGTGTCGCGATGGACTTCGACGGCGCATTTGGCCCCCATTTTGTTGGCGAGTTCGTTGAGCTGGACGGCGAGTTTGATCGAGGCGGGGACGGGCGTGTCGTGGTCGGCGAGTTGCACGTTGATGTGGACCGCGCCGGCGTCGAGGTTTTGTTGGATGAGGGAGCGGAAGTCGCCGGGTTTTCCCGATGCGAAATAGCCGATGATGAGAAGGCCGTGTTTTTCGGCGAGTTTCCCGTGGGTTTTGTCAGCGAGTGTGCTGAACCCGTCAAATCCGGCGGCTTTGATTTCGGCGAGTTGGCGGTCGAGCGACCATGGTTTTTTTGCTGTGGGATGATCCCAGAGTGTCCAGAGATTGGCGATGTGGCGGAGGATGGGGGCGGGTTGGGTTTTCATAAAGTGGAGAAGCGGTGGATGGTGGTTTGGTGGTAAGTCTCCCCGGGTCGCAGGATGGTGCTGCCGAAATCCGTTGTATTCGCGCCGTCGGGGTAGCCCTGGCATTCGAGGCAGAGGGCTGAATGCTGAACGTAGGGCAAGCCGGATTTACCGACAAGCGTTCCGTCAAGAGCGGTGCCGCAGTAGAGTTGGAGGCAGCGTTCGGTGGTGAAAATCTCCATCGCGCGTCCGCTGACGGGCTCCTCCAAACGGGCTGCAAGAATCGGGGTGGGCGAATGATCGTGGCGGAGCAGGTAGTTGACGCCGTGTTGAAGATGGAGATTCGGGATCGCATCGCCAATGCGGTGAAGTTGGCGGAAATCGTTGGTGCTTCCTGCTACATCCTCACGCCGGCCGAGCAGGGTCATCTTGTTGTCTGCAGGGACGAATTCGTCAGAAAAAATCTGCAAGCGGTGATCGAGAATGCTTGAGCAGCGGTCGCCGACGAGGTTGAAGTAGGAGTGGTTGGTGGGATTGAACGTGGTCGGTTTGTCGGTCGTCGCCGTGTAAGTGATGGAGAGTTCGTCGGCGTCGCTGAGCGCATAGTCCACGGAAACTGCCAAGTTACCTGGGTATCCCTCTTCGCCGTCGGGGCTTAGATACGAGAGGCGCAGGGTTTCGCCGAGGATGTCGCTGTCCCAAACACGTTTGTCGAAGCCGACGTGCCCGCCATGCAAGTGATTCGGCGGGTCGGTGAGAGCGAGTTCGAATCGTTCTCCGTCGATCTCAAATGTCCCGTGCGTGAGCCGACCCGCAACCCGACCGGTGATGGCACCGAAAAACGGGTGTCCGGCGACGTAGTCTTCGAGTCGATAAAAGCCGCACACGACATCACCGAGGTTTCCGTCACGGTCCGGCACTTGAAGTTGAGTGATGATGCCGCCGAGCGTGATGATTTCGGTTTTTAGGCCGCGCGAGTTGAAGAGAGTGAACGCGGTGATCTGGCGTCCGTCGGGAAGCGAGCCGAAGTGGCGGGACGAAATCATGCGGTGCGGCGCGAGCCGAGAAAAACCTTAGACAGGATTGACATGATGGACAGGATTTACAGGAAGGAACTTACAAGATGAGTTGGAGAACAATTTCGTTTTGGAGAACGGCCACGCATGCCATTTCCGTTCATCTTGTTAATCCTGTTGGTCCTGTGAATCCTGTCAAAACTCTTCATTTCCCCTTTAAACTTAGAACTCGTCGTATGCGATTTGTTCGGATTTGACACCGAGAGCGGCGAGCATTTTTGTGCAGGCTTTGATCATCATGGGTGGGCCGCAGAGGTAGAACTCGACAGCTTGGATGTGATCGTGGTTTTTGAGGTAGTTGTCGAGGACAACGTCGTGGATGAATCCGGCGTGGCCTTGCCATTCGTCCTCCGGAAGCGCGGAGGAGAGGGCGAGGTGGAACTGAAAATTTGAGTGTTCGGCAGCGAGTTTCGCGAAGTAGTCTGCGTAGAAGATTTCCTGACGCGAGCGGGCTCCATACCAATAGCTCACTTTGCGTTTGGTGGCCTGTGTTTCGAGGAGGTCGGAGAGGTGGGCTCGGAGCGGGGCCATGCCGGCACCGCCGCCGATGTAGATCATTTCTTTCTGAGTCGGCTTGATGTGAAAATCGCCAAACGGCCCGATGCCGGTGACGGTGTCGCCGGGCTTGAGATTGAAGGCATACGACGAGCCGACTCCCGGCGGGCAGTCCTGTCCAGGAGGCGGTGTGGCGATGCGGACGTTGAAGCGGAGAGTCTTCTCGAGGGCTTGGTTGCTGGCGAGCGAGTAGTTATTGCGGCGGATCTCGGTGGGATTTGACGCGACGAGGTCGAAGACGTGCTGGGCTTCCCAAACGGCGGCGTAGGGTTGGGAAACTTCAAGATCGCGGAACCGGATTTTCTCGTAGGTCGGGATGTCGAGCTGCATGTAATCGCCCGGTGTGAACTCGACTTTTTGCGAGGAGTCGGCGGGTTCGAGGACGAGTTCTTTGATAAACGTCGCGACGTTGTTGTTGCTGACGACGCGGAACGTATAAGTCTTCTGTTCGCGGCTGCCGGCTCCGCCTGCGCGGAGAATGTTGAGGTGAAGGCGTCCGTTGCGTTCTTCTAACGGAAACGTCGCAAGGCCGCGGCAGACGGGGGCACGGGCCGGGGAGCCGTCAGCGAGGTTGAAGCGTCCGTTGTGCTTCGGACACTCGATGATTTTGCCTTTGACGAGGCCGTCGGCGAGGTGCGTGTTGCCATGCGTGCAAATGCCGTCCGTCGCAAAAAGTTGCCCCTCGGCATCGCGGTAAAGCGCATAGGTTTTTTTGCCGTAATCAAAACGAATCACATCAGACGGTCCAAGATCGACTGCGGCGCAGACCTCGATCCAGCCTTCTTTGTCAGTCTTGTCATCCGAGGTGTGAAGCGCTTCTTCGAGACGGGTTTTTGGCTCGGGGAGTTTGCGTTTGACATGGTAAGAAGGATCTTTGACTTGGCGGAGAACAGTCGGGATGATCTCGCGCCATGCACTGAGAAGGTTCGGATACGGCGGAGGGCAGTCGTCTTTGATGAGCGGATGCAAGCGCGCCAAGGCGTGGAAGGGCACAAGAGGGAACATGTGGTGTTCCACGTGATAATTCATGTTCCAATAGATGAACCGGCTGATCGGGTTCATGTAAACGGTGCGGCAGTTGAGGCGATGATCGAGCACGTTTTCCGCGAGGCCCGCGTGCTGGGGCGTGTTGTGAATCATCATCAACCACGTTCCGAAGAAATGAGGGATGACAATGAAGAAAATCGGC
>JBBRHN010000317.1:0-3274 GCA_038222685.1 Chthoniobacterales bacterium
GAATCGATCGATTATGTGGCCGAAATGTGTGCCGAGTTTGGCGGTGATCGCATCGCGGTTGGCATCGATGCAAACAACGGCAAAGTCGCAGTGAAAGGCTGGACCGAAACGACACAGACGGACGCCACAGATCTCGCGCTCGCTGTCGAAAAAGCGGGTGCTGGCACGATCATTTACACGGACATTGCGACGGACGGAATGCTCGAGGGCCCGAATTTTGCCGAGATGGCGAAACTCCTCAAATTGGTCAATTGCCAAGTCATCGCAAGCGGCGGCGTCTCGAGTGCAGACGACCTCCGAGAGCTCGCGCGGATGCCGGGTCTTTACGGTGCGATCATCGGCAAGGCGCTCTACGACGGGCGCATTACAGGCAACCTCCGCGAGATTATCTCGGCGTAGCCGTCGACTCGTTGAGGACCAGCGAGCCGTTCGCGACGATTTTCTCGCCAACGCACGCTTCCACATCGAATTGCACAAGCGCTCCGAAGTCCGCCGTTTTTTGCGCCCAAAGCGTGAGGAGCTCTCCCGGAAAAGCGGGTGCCGGAAACTTCATCCCGCGAATCGCTGAAAGTAAAAACGCCCGCCCTTGCGCGCCCGATCCCGCGATGCCCGCCACCTGCGCGAGCGCCTCGGTAAGGATCACGCCCGGGACAATCGGCTGGCCCGGAAAGTGCCCGCGAAACATCGCATCATGCACGCAAAACGTCTTCTCGCCCACGGCAGATTCACCCGCGTTCAGGTTCACGATCCGATCCACAAAAAGAAACGGTTCGCGGTGCGGAAGCCCGAGAGTTGTGGGATCAAAGTTCATCGCGCTCATTCGAAACGAATGGCTTGAGCGGGCGGGATGCGTCCGGCGCGGACGGCAGGCCACCACGCGGCCACGATCGCGGCGGGCACGAGCCACAGGGGCGTCGAGGCGAGCACGTCGAGCGGATACCGCAACTCGATCGTCCATCCGAAAAACGCCTTGTTGATCACCCACGTCAGAATCATTGCCATGCCCGCGCCGCACGCCACTCCGACCACGGAAGCGAGCACGCCGACCATCCCGGCTTCGGCAAAAACAAGACCGCGCACCTGAGCCCGCGAGGCGCCAATCGATCTCAGCACGCCGATTTCGCGTTCGCGCTCGACGACGAGTGCCGTCAGCGAAAGGAAAACACCAGCGATGGCGACAATCACCGAGATGGTCCGAAGCACCGATGTCACCGCGAAAGTCTGATCGAAAATCTCCATCACGCGATGCCGGAGTGCCGCATTGGTATAAATCGCAAACTCCCCGCCAAAAGTTTTCCGAAACTCCGCCGTGACCGCTCCGGCTTGCGCAGCGTCGTTAAGTTTGAGCGCGAGGGAATGGACACGAACGTCATCCCAGAAGGGCGAGAAATTTCGCCGATCGATCATGATAAGTCCGCTGTCGCGGGTAAAATCTTTGATCACTCCGGCCACGACAAACTCACGCTCACCGACAGGCGTGGCGATGTTTAAGCGATCTCCAGGCTGCGTGTCATGCTTCGTTGAGTAGCTCTCGGAGACAACAACATGCTGTGGCAAAAGAAACTCCGCTGCCGCGTCGGGCACGCCGCGCAGAAACTCCAGATCGCCACGCGCACGGCCCTCGATGATGGCGAGAGAAACCGTCCGCCCGTCGCAGCGCACGGGCATTTCGCGAAACGTCGCCGTCTCGCTCACCCGCGCATCGCGGCGCGCCCATTCCAGAGCTTCGGCAGGCACAAAACTTTGCAGACCCACAATCTCGTTGGCGGCAGGGGCAATAAACAAATCGGCCACGAGCGTCTGCCCGATCCACGAGTTCACGCTTGCACGGAACGAAAAAATCATCACCGAAACACTCACTGTCATTGCCGCCGCAACGGCCAAGGCTGCGATGGTCACGGCGTTGCGGTGGAGCGCTCTCACGAGATGTTGGGCGGCGAGCCTCAGGAGCCAGCCGGGCCATGGAATTCGCGTTGCGAAGAGCGAGACGAGGGAGGGAACGAGCAGCGAAAATCCTCCAATAAGAAAACCCACCGCCGCGAAACCCAGAAAACTTCCGCCACCATTCAGCGACCACCACGCAAAAAAAACCGCGAGCGCCAGCGCCGCAATGCCAGACGGAAGCCAGAGACGCGAGCGCTTGCGAAAGGAATCCATTACCGCTCCCGGATGCAGGATGGATGCGGGATCCGACGCCGCGGCCTCGGCAGCCGGACGCCACGCGGCAATGAGCGACGCCGAAATGCCCACTGCAAACGCGAGCGCGATCTGGTCGGGAGAAATCGACGGCCTCTCGATGCTGACAAGCGCGTAGAGTGCGGAGACAGTCTGCCCGACGGGGGCGGCGAGAACGGCAGCAAGCGGGCTGGCGGCAAGGATGCCTATGGCCGTTCCAAGAATTCCGGCCAGAAGCCCTTCGCCAAGAAATAGCGCTGCAACCTCCGCTCGCGATGCTCCATTCGCACGAAGAATCCCAATCTCCACGCGACGCCTCACGACCGTTGCCGACAAGCTGTTATAGATCAGAAAAACACCAACGACCATCGAGACGAGACTTAGAGCCGTGAGGTTGAGTTGAAACGCCGCCAACATCGCTTCGGTCTCCGCTCCTCGCCGCTTCGGCGGCGCCACGGTGACATCCTGCGGCACGACTTTTGCGATTTCTCGCGCCACCACCTCGGCTTGGAGCGGATCGGTGAGGAGAATCTGAATCGACGTGAGGCGTCCCTGACGTCCGAGCAATTCCTGCGCCCAGCCGATGTCCATCGCGACCAGGCGGGGGTCGGACTGCACGAGCGCGTCATCCGTTTGAAGGACAAACGTTGGCGTGAGCGTGACGGGCCTTCCGTTTGCCACGGCGTTGATCGGGCGATCTGCGCGGGAGAGCGGCGCGGCGACGGCAAGGGGCTCGCGGAGCCACGCCTCGAGGTCCAGCGAAGCTCCGCCGGGCGAGGCGAGTTCAAAGACGCGCAAGTCGCTCCCAGTAAACGGATCGATGCCAAGGACGCGAAGATATTCGCCAGGCTCATCGGGCAGCGTGACGATGCCCTCGACAATCGGCGTCGCCGTTTTCACTCCCGCAATCGCTGCAACCCGCGGCAGAACGGAGTCGGGCAAGTCGCCGCGCACTTCAAGATGCGCGCGACCGGCGACGAGCGAAACCGCATTGCGGAAACTCTCGAGCGCCGCACGATTGGCGATCTGCACAGCGAGGAAAACGGTAATCCCGGCGGCGATGCAAAGCACATTGAGCGCCGGCAGCAGCGGCCGCCGC
>JBBRHN010000318.1:0-3256 GCA_038222685.1 Chthoniobacterales bacterium
GGCTCACCGTCGGCGCGTAGAGAAGATGCAATACATGACGCCTCTCCGCCGCCTGCACGGTCAGCGAAACGCGTGCCGTTGAAGGAAGGTTCGTCGTTAGCGAAATCGCGTCGCCCAAAAACGCCCGCACTGCCCGTACGATAAACTCCCGGTAGGCCACCGCCCCATAAGAGCGGTAATGACGGAAAACCGGATGAGCAAAATAAAGGATCGCCCCGCTCCTCACCGCGCCGTCGAACCCGGAAGCCTCCAGTTTATTTGGAGTGTGCTGGTGACTGCAAAAATGCTCCCAATTGCGGTTGAAATACGGATCGAAGATTCGCGCCAGCGAGGTCGCCGTCGTGGCACGGATCCGATGCGACCTCTCATACATAACCTGCGGCATCGTTGCAAACGGCGCGCAAAACTCGTCATTCGGCAAAACAAAGTCGTGCCCCCGGTTGGGCTCGTCATTCGGCGGAAAGAAAGGACTCAGCCCGAGATACTCCACCCCAAAATCAAAGGCAAACTCCGCGCGATCCTTCCACAACCCGCTTTCCCCAGACAGGACAAGCTTGCCGCCCTGTTCCAAATACGCATCGAGCTTTTCCTTCAATCCCGCATCAATCCGGATGTCATCCGGCAAAACAATGGCCTTGTAACGCCCGAACTCCATCGAACGGTCAATCAACCCAAATAGAAAATGGCTCTCCAACATCACCCGGCACACCCCTTCGTCTGACAAACTCTCCCGCTGGCTCCCCGACTCCGCCTCACTGCTGAGAATCGCCAAGTCAAAGACCTGCTCCGCACCCCGACACCATGGCTCCTTACTCTCCACCTCGCGATAGGCCGCTCCGATGATTTCGTAAGTCGAGCGATCCAACTCGCCCGACGGGTGCAACTGATCCCCCACACTGCACCGCGCCCCATACGCCAGCATCGCCGCACACTCGTAACGCAAGGCATTCGGATGCTTGTATCCCCCAAACTCACCCCACGTCGTGTGGAATTTCCCCGTCATCCCCAAAAATTCGAACGGCAACTGACACGCGTATTTTGCCGACATCGGAAAGTGGTCATACCCCCACCCGCCCGTCGGCAACGACTCGAGTTCAAGGTGGCTGAAATACGGAAAAATATCGTGCCTCCCGCGCGGGATATGCCCTGCATTATGAAAAACCGGCATCGACGCATTCGCCGACTGCGCCGCCTCCGTCGTGCGCTGGTAATATTTCTCCAACGCCAGCCTCGACGACTCCTTGCGATCCTCCTCCTTCTCGGGGTCTAGCCCATTCGCCTTCATGAAATCCAAACTCCACCGCCCGCACGATTGATTCTGCGTGATGATATCGAGAAAAATTCCATCGCAATCCGGATAGATTTTCACCACCTCGGCGATCTGCTCACAGAGATAATCCAGATACGGACTGTGGAAATCCATCATGTGAAAACCCGCCTGCAAAACACCCTGCGCCCAACCCGTATAGCGCCCGTCTTTGCCCACCTCGCGCCACTCTGGATGCTCGTGCGAAGCCAGATTGTCAACGCCCGCGGAGAGATAAATCGGCGCATTGATTCCTGCCTCCTTCGTCGCCTCGTATTGAGCGCGCAAGAGATCAAAATCCAAATGCGGATGCCGCGCCCCAACCGACGTCGGATGGTAGCTCCACCCATGATGACACTTTGAAAAAATCGTCACCGAATCCACCGCCGCTGCCTTCAAAGTCCCCTGCCACTGCGCCTTGTCAAACCGCTCACCGATTCCCGGAATCTGCGGCGCCGTGTGGAAATCGAGATGAATCTGTCGGAATCGCAAAGGATGCTTCGGAACGGTAACCATAAGGACACAACCTACCCGCCCCAACCCGCCACCTGTCAAGACTCACCAAAAAATACACAACTTAAAACTCAAGACTTCACATCCAGCCCACTAACAAAGGCCTCCGCCTGCTCGCGGTTATTGTGCATCTCCCGCACAAACCTCTCGCACCCCTCCTGCATCGCCGCCAAACGCACTGCATCGCCGATCATCTCCCGCCCCGAGGCTTCCAGCCTGCGCGCATCGCCATCCGCAAAACTACCAAGGCCAAACATTTCGAATATCCCATCCGGATTCACCGCCAACGAAAGCAAAGCTGTCCGCCCAAGACCCGCCTGAATAAAGCTATTCGGCCACCCCTCCCACTCCGACGTGTTCACAAAAACCCGCGCCCGATCATAGTGATCCTGAATCTGGTGATACGGCACCGATTCGATAAACCTCAGGTTCGGCGTTTCCGCAGCAGCCGCCGAGATTTGCTCCCACAGCGCCCGATTCTCCGCCGGACAAATCATCTCAAACGAAGCCTCTGGCATTGCTCGCGCCAAATCGATGAAAAGCCGCGGACGCTTGATCGGCTGGCAACGCGAGACCCAAAGGAAATCAACCGTCTTATCCGGGCGCGGCACATCTTTTCGCGGAAAAACAAGATAACGATACAGTTTGCAATCCATCCCGCGCGCCTGAAAACACTTTGCCTGATCCCGCGTGATCGCGTGCCGGGCGTCGCATCTCCGCACGGCAAACTCAAACAACGCACCAAACACCGGATGCTCCCGCCGGTAAGCCCCGTTGATCTCACTGTCGAGCGCACACGTGAAATCCAAACGATAGCCAAGCACCGGCCTCATCAACCACAGCACAAACAACCACGCCGTCCATCCCATCACCACCACCCACTCCGGCCGCTCATCGCGAAGAACGCGGAATACTCTCGGGATCGCCGCCGCCATTTCAACCACCCGCCCCGTGTGAAACTTTCCCGCGTTTCGCACCCTCACTCCTTGAAAAACCAGCCTATCTGCCTGACCGAAATCCCCAGCCGCCACCGTCACCTCGTGCCCGTTCGACGCCAACTCGCGCGCAAGCAACGCCACCTGCAGCTCCGCGCCTCCAGACGTTCTCGTCGAGTTTTCATCCAGAACAAAATGCGCCGCGCTCGACAGGAAAAGGATCTTCACGCTTCGCGCTTTCCAATTACAACCGCTGGATTCCCCGCCACGATTTCACCTGCTTCGACATCCCTCACCACCACAGCGCCAGCTCCCACCAAAGCACCCGCTCCCACCCGAATGCCTCCCAACAAAATTGCATAAGCTCCCGTCTCCACTCCATCCTCCAGCACCGGACACGCCCCGCCCGCACGTTTCTCCCCAATCGTCACCCCATGCCGCAACACACACCCCGCCCCGATTTTTGCCCGCTGATGCACCACCAACCCCACGCCATGATGCA
>JBBRHN010000319.1:0-3243 GCA_038222685.1 Chthoniobacterales bacterium
CGGACAAAAAGATGCCGTCAAAAAGCTCTTCTCCGAGATCGCTCCCCGCGCCGCTGACCGCAAAGGCGGCTACACCCGCATCATTAAGCTCGGGCCCCGCCCCAGCGACTCCGCACCGATGGCCTACATCGAATGGTTTGATTCCGTCGTGATCGAGGCTCCAGAAGAGCCCATCGCAGTCACGAAAAAGCCCGCCAAAAAAGCACCAGCCAAAAAAGCCGCTGCTGAAAAGGCCCCGGAAAAAACCGAAGCCACCGACGAAAAGTCAGCCTAAGGTTTCGCCCTTTCATAACAACGCTCCGCAAGAGCGGGCAGCCCAAAGCTGCCCGCTCTTTTTTTTTCCGCCCTGCGCCCCTTCCGAATCCTGTAAATCCCATCAATCCTGTAGATCCTGTCAAAATTGTTCTTATGAAGGGACCTCCTCTGGCATGTCCCACTTTTTTGCGAGGCGGGGGATTTGCACACGAGGGGATTTATGGGTCAAGCCGGAGGTTGACCCTCCATGGGACGGGCGCATCTTTCTGGTGGAGGGACATCCTCTGGTATGTCCCACTTTACTGGGGGTGTGATTAAATGTGGGTGCGGTTGCAAATAAGATCTGGTAGGGCAGGACGTCCCTGGCCCGCTGCTCCTTCTTCCTTCGGACAGCCCGGAGGTCTGCCCCTACCTTCCATCGAGAACCTCACCCACTTTTAATCACGCCCACTTTACCGGCTTCGGGTTAGAAGCTGATATTCAAGCCGCCGGAGATCATGCTGCTTGAGAAGTCACGGCGGGCGAAGTCAGCGTTGTAGAATGCGTTGAAGTTGACGCGATCTCCGATCTGGACCGTGAATCCGGCGCCGGCGTAGGCGGCATCGCGGGGTGGGGTTTTGCGGCTTGTGGCAAGGAGTTGATTGTGGAAGTGTAGAGGGCATGACAGGCAACTTGCATGCTGCAGAGAAACTACTCGCTGCAATGACTCGCGGCGAGAAGGCGCAAGTTCTCCAATGGGCTTCGCAGGATGTCAGCGAGGCTTGGCCGGGCATCGAGAGCGATCCAGCCGTCTGCGGAGGGGAGGCGTGCATCGTGCGCACGCGCATCCCCGTCTGGGTACTCGAACAAGCCCGCAGGCTGGGGGTGCGGGATGCCGTCCTGCTGGCAAGCTATCCCACCCTTTCGGCACAAGATCTCTCGAACGCGTGGGGCTATGCGCGTGCGCACCGTCAGGAGATCGGGGCCGACATCACCGCCAATGAGCAGGCGGTCTGAGCCATGGCACGGTTTTACTCCAACGAGAACTTTCCCCTGCCCGTGGTGGAGGCGTTGCGCGTCCTCGGACACGACGTGCTCACCTCTCTCGAAGCGGGAAACGCCAATGCCGCCACGCCTGACGCAGAAGTGCTCGTCTTTGCTGCTGCGCAAAAACGTGTTTTGCTGACGGTGAACCGTCTACATTTCCTTCGCCTGCATCGGGAAAACGACGGCGACCACGCCGGACTGTGCCTGTGCACATTCGATCCCGATTTCAGCGGTCAGGCCCAGCGCATCCACAAATGCCTCGGGGAGGAGGAAGATTTTCGGGGCCGGGTGCTGCGCGTTTACCGGCCAGGATAGAGGCGTTTTGCCGCCTGCGGCGGCAATTTTGGAATTCGAAATGGGGGGCCCGGACTGTTGGGTGAAGACGAGAATTTCGCGCCTGACGAACTTGGCGCGAGATTATTGCGGCGTGTGGAATCAGTCTCTTGTAGGGTGAAGATGGCGGGCCTTTTCCAAACAGCGCGTTGCATTATCGGCAGCCGTGGGCATCTCCGGGTCATGGCAAAGCCGCGCGAATTTAATGTGATCATCGAGCGAGATTCCGAGGGGTATTTCTTGGCATCCGTTCCCGATTTGAAAGGATGCCATACGCAGGCGAAGACGGGGCGGTGGTGAGGGAGGGAATTTCGCGCCAAGGTGGACGAAGCGAAAAGAGCGGCGGAATCCCTTTGGCGCGCCTTGCGAGCTCGGCGTGAGGTTATCGTGAATCCTGTAAATCCCGTTAATCCTGCAAATCCTGTCAAAATCCTCCCGATTGATTCCGCTTTGCGCTCCGCACAAAAATCCGGCAACCTGTTCCTCTCGTGCCCGATTTGCCTTTTCTCTACGCCGCGTTAACAATCGCCATTGAGACCGTCGCGATTTTTCTCGCCCTGCGCGCAATCCTCATCGCCCGCACTCCCCAATCCGCCATTGGCTGGGCCGTCGCGCTCGTGCTGCTGCCGATCATCACGATTCCACTTTTTCTCGTCTTCGGCGAATCGCGCTTTTCAGGCTACACGCGCGCCGGTACGGGAAAATCGCCTGCCCTCGACGAAGCTCTGCGCTCGACGGTGCGCCACCTCGACGGCTACCGTGCCAACGTGCGCGGGCTCTGCCAAGACGGTGCCAACATAGCCGAGCGTCTCTCCGGCCTTCCGCCGACAACCGGCAACAACGTGCGACTGCTCATAGACGGCGAGCAAACGTTCGACGCCATTTTTCAAGACATTCGAGACGCCACGGAAACTGTGTGGCTCCAGTTTTTCATCATCCACGATGACCAGCTCGGGAATGCCCTTGCCGACACATTGATTGCTGCCGCCCGACGTGGCGTCGCCTGCCGCGTGCTCTACGATCAAGTCGGCTCCAAGGCACTCCCCGACAAGTGGAGCGCGCGCCTCGTCGCAGCCGGAGTTGAAGTCCAACCCTTCGTCACGAACCGCAAAAACGGCCCCCGGTTCCAAATCAATTTCCGCAATCACCGCAAACTTCTCATCACCGATAGCCGCGTCGCATTTCTCGGCGGACTCAACGCCGGCGACGAATACATGGGACGCAGCAAAAAATTCGGGCCCTGGCGAGATACCCATATGCGCATTGAGGGGCCCGCCGTCGCCGCGCTCCAGATTTCTTTCCTCGAAGATTGGAATTACGTCGCCAAATGCGTGCCCGACTTTCGACTTCGCGCCACCCCCGCCTCGCAAGATTCCGGCGCGGCGGTCTTCCCCATCGCATCCGGACCCGCGGAGGATTGGAGCGTTTGCGCCGCCGTTTTTCTTTCTGTTATTCAAGACGCCCAGCATCGTCTTTGGCTGGCGAGCCCGTATTTTGTCCCGTCAAGTCCCCTCCTCTACGCCATCTGCCACGCTGCACTGCGCGGCGTCGATGTCCGCATCATCCTTCCGCAAATGGCCGATCATACGCTCCCCTGGCTCTCGGCCTTCACGTTCTACCCGAGGCTCC
>JBBRHN010000320.1:0-3196 GCA_038222685.1 Chthoniobacterales bacterium
TTTGGAAAAACAACGTACCCTGGCCAAGTCGGCCCAACTCACCGGCAGCGCCCTCCACACAGGAGAAAACGTCACCCTCACCATTCTGCCTGCGCCCGAGGGCCACGGATATCGCTTTCAACGAACGGATCTCCCTGACGAGCCGTTTGTCGAAGCCGCCGCCGCGCATGTTAAGACCGTCGAGCGTGCGACAACGCTCGTCCAAGGCGCGGTAAAAATACACACCGTCGAACACGTGCTCTCCGCGCTTTCCGGCATGGGCGTGGACAATGCGGTCATCCAGATGAACGCCAATGAGCCGCCCATCGGCGATGGCAGCGCCGCTGCTTACGTCGCGGTGATCAAAGAAGCCGGCATCGTCGAGCAGGAAGCCCCTCGCGCCTACATCGACCTCGACGAACCGCTGACGATCGAGAGCGGGGAGTCGCTTTTTATTATTCTTCCGGATTCAAAATTCCGCATTTCCTGCACGCAGGCGGGGCCCGAGGGCCGGTTCACGCAATTCCTTTCCCGCGAGATCACGCCGGAATTTTACGAAACCGAAATCGCGCCCGCGCGGACGTTCGTTTTTTACGAAGACGTCAAACCCCTCATGGACAAAGGGCTCATCAAAGGCGGCAGTCTCGAAAACGCAATCGTCGCGCGCGGCGAAAGCGTGCTGAGCAAAGAGCCGTTGCGTTTCCCTGACGAGTTCGTGCGCCACAAAATTCTCGATATCGTCGGCGACCTCGCGCTGGCCGGACGTCGCCTCCGCGGACACGTCATCGCGGTCAAGCCCGGACACGGTATCAACACCGAGGCTGCAAAACGCCTTGCCGTGCGCCTCGCCGAAATCAACGCCGCCGCGCCGCGCCCCGTCGCCGCAAGCACCGGCGTGCTTGACGTGAACGGCGTCATGCGCACCCTGCCGCACCGCTATCCTTTCCTCATGGTGGATCGCATTATTTCGTTTGAGGGCGATGTGAAGGCCGTCGGCGTAAAAGCTGTCACCATTAACGAACCCTACTTCCAAGGCCATTTCCCGGGCCATCCCGTCATGCCGGGCGTTCTTCAACTCGAAGCTATGGCGCAAGTGGCCAGCATTGTGATGATGCGCAAAACTGAGAATGTCGGAAAAATCGGATACTTCATGAGTGCGGACGAAGTGAAGTTTCGCAAGCCTGTCTTTCCGGGTGACACGATTTTTATTGAGTGCGAAATGACCAGCGTGAAAAAGCGCTTCGGCAAGGCCACTTGCCGATGTCTGGTCAACGGGGACGTCGTCTCCGAGGCTCAGCTTCTTTTTGGACTCCTCGATAAATGACGCAGATTCATCCCAGCGCCGTTGTCTCTCCCGACGCGCAGATTGGCGAGGACACGGAGGTCGGGCCGTTTTGCCAGATCGGCCCGCGCGTTGTCATCGGCGACCGCTGCCGCCTCTTGGGTCACGTCACGGTCGAGGGGCCGACGACCATTGGCTCGGATAATATTTTTTACCCCTACGGTTCCATTGGCCATCGCTCGCAGGATTTGAAATACGCCGCCGAACCGACCTTCCTCGAAATCGGCGACCGCAATTCGTTCCGCGAATTTTGCACCGTCAACCGCGGCACCGCGCCCGAGGCAAAAACCACCGTTGGCAACGACGGCAACTTCCTCGCCTACTCTCACATCGCGCACGACTGCACCGTTGGCAATCACGTGATCTTTTCCAATAATGGCACGCTTGCGGGTCACGTCATCGTCGAAGACTATGCAGTCATTGGCGGTCTCTCCGGCGTGCACCAGTTTTGCCGGATCGGGCGTCACTCGATTGTCGGCGGCTGCACAAAAATCGTTCAAGACGTGCCGCCATACATGATCGCCGATGGCAACCCGGCTGAGGTCCGCGGCGTTAATCAAGTCGGCCTCGAACGCCGTGGTTTTTCGCCCGACGATGCACGCGCGCTCCGCGAGGCCTACCGCATCCTCTATCGCGCCAACCTTAATGTCCGCCAGTCCTGCGAAAAAATCCGGGCCGAACTTGGCAACGCGGACGTGTTGGCGCATCTCATTGCATTTATCGAAACAAGCCAACGAGGCATCATTCGCTGACCTGCGTCTCCCATTCCAAATGAGCAAACCCAACCTTGACGTGCGCGACGTGGCCCGCCTGGCCCGAATCCAACTCTCCGACGAAGAAGTGACCCTGTTCCAGTCCCAACTCGGGCACATCCTCGAATACGTCGAGCAACTCTCCACACTCGATGTCTCGAATGTCGAGCCGACCGCGCATGCCGCTCCGGTGTTCAATGTGTTTCGCGCGGACGAGACCCACCCGGGCCTGCCTCGAGAACGCGTCCTCGCCAACGCACCTCACTCAGCCAACAACCTCATCGTTGTCACCAAAGTCATCGAGTAACCAGCCATGAGCGAACTCACCGAACTCACTATCTCCGACCTCCAAGCCGGCTTTCGCTCAGGCGCTTTTTCACCTGCCGAAGCGCTCCAATCTCTCGAACAAAAGATCGCCAGCGTCGACGGCGAGGTCGGCGCGTATCTCGCCCGCGATTTTTCCACCGCACTCGCTGCGGCCGAAAAAGCCGACGTCTCGCTCCCCTTGGGTGGTGTGCCCATTGGCATCAAAGACGTGATCAATGTCGTTGATGAACAGTGCACGTGCGCGTCGAAAATGCTAGAGGGTTACAAGGCTCCCTATGACGCTACGGTCATCTCACGCCTCCGCGCAGCCGGGGCAATTCCGTTCGGACGCCTCAACATGGATGAGTTTGCAATGGGCTCGTCCACCGAAAACTCGGCCTATCAAATCACCCGCAACCCGTGGGATACATCGCGAATCCCCGGAGGCTCCAGCGGCGGTTCGGCTGCGGCCGTCGCGGCGCGCGAGGCTTTCGCGACACTGGGCAGCGACACGGGAGGCTCGATCCGCCAACCGGCTGCGCTTTGCGGCGTTGTGGGCCTGAAGCCAAGCTACGGCCGCGTGTCGCGTTTCGGGTTGGTCGCCTTTGCCTCGTCGCTCGACCAGATCGGCCCCTTTGCCCGCAGCACGCGTGACTGCGCGGCCCTTCTGAATGTGATTTCCGGGAAAGATCCTCGCGACTCGACTTCGCTGGATTTGCCGGCGGAGGATTTCACCAGCCAGCTTGGACGGGATTTAAGCGGGGTGCGGCTGGGTATTCCGAAAGAGTATTTCGTTGACGGAATGGATCCCCGCGTG
>JBBRHN010000321.1:0-3182 GCA_038222685.1 Chthoniobacterales bacterium
TCGCGAAACTTATCGCGCATTTTTTCGCGCATCGGTCCGCCTTTATCAGCGGCGGCTGGCGGTGGCACTTGCGGAAACGTGGGCTGCGGGCCGTCGCCAGATCCAGGGGCTTGGGCTAGAGCGAGCGTGGGAAGGACGAGAAAGAGGAAGAGGTTTTTCATAGGTTGCGCATTTGCATCTCCCCATTCAACACAGCGGGCGGCAAATAGTTTCGAAAAACTTCAAGCCGCCCCGGATTCTGCACGCTCAGTCGGGAGAAAAACATTGAACGTCGAGCCATTTCCGGGAGTGCTCTCAACACCCACTCGGCCACCGTGCGCCAAGACAACACTTTTCACAATCGAAAGCCCGAGCCCGGTTCCGCCGGCGTGTCGCGAACGGTCTTTGTGCACGCGGTAAAAACGCTCGAAGATATGCGGCTGATCGTCATAAGGAATTCCCGGCCCGTTGTCCGAGAACGAGACGCGCACCTCCCCGTCGAGTCGTCGTGCCGTGATCCGCACCCGCAACGTATGCGGGTCGCCGTAACGCAGTGCATTGCCCAGCAAGTTCGAAAACACCTGCTCAATGCGGTGCGCGTCGAACTCGATCTCGCGCGCCTCCATCGCCCAATCCACGTCAACGCGGGCATCGCGCTCGCGAATATTGGGCTCAAGGTGCTCCACCACCCGCAGAAGAACATCCCGCAAATCCCCCGGACGAAATTCCAGCATTTCCGCCTTCGCCTCGATCCGCGAAACCGTTAACAAATCGTCAATCAGCAGGTTCAGCCGCTGCCCGTTCCTTTGCATCGTTCGGAGCGAATGCACGGCCATCTCACGATCGTCCAGAGCGCCGTCTAGCAACGTCTCCAGATACCCGTTTATAATCGCAAGCGGCGTTCGAAACTCGTGCGAAACATTCGCCAAAAATTCCCGCCGCATCGCCTCCAGACTCTTCACTTTCGTCACATCGTGAAACACCACCAGCGCCGCCATCGGACGCGCGTGCGCCTTCGGGTTCAACCCCGCCACATGCACGTCAAAATGCTTCGTGTCATACCCATCCGCCACCGCCGTCTCGAACGCGAGTTCAATCCGCTGCGCCTCATTTGTCTCTAGCGCCGTGTCCAGCGCCTTTTGGAGCTCGTGCTTCCGAAACACCTCGATCACCGAGCGATTCACCGGCGAAACCGAAAGATCGAAAAGTTGCACCAGCGCGTCGTTCACCAAACGAATCCGCTGCGACCGGTCGGTAATTAACACGCCCTCAACCATGCTCGACAAGATCGCGCGCAGGCTGAACCCCTCATCCGCGATCTGCCGATCCAACTGCTGCAGCATCTCCGTCACGGTCCTCACATCCCGCGTGCTCTGACGAAAAAAGAACGGCGGACGCTGAAAAATCTGCGAGCGAAAATCCTTTTGTGCCAATCTCCCAACGGCATCCCTCAACCTCAACAAAGGGCTCAGTATCCCATAATAAAAAAATAGCCACCCACCCAGTGCCAGACAGCTCAAACCCGCCAACACCCACGGGACAGCCTCCGCGCTCAAGTATCCGAAACCGCGTTAAAGCGGTACCCCTCTCCGCGAATGGTTTCCAAACGCAAGGAATACGGCCCGAGTTTTTCCCGAAGCCGCCTCATGTGTGTATCGACCGTCCGCGTATCCACGCTCGCCTGATAGCCCCACACGTCCGCCAGCAAACTCTCCCGCGACATCGTCCGCCCCCGCCTCTCCAACATCAAACTCAGCAACTTAAACTCCGTCGTCGTGAACTCCACGCGCTTCCCGTCGATTCGCGACTCGAAACTGTTTTTATCCAAATAAAGCCCGTCCACCTCGACCACCTCCGTGCGCGGCGTCATGCGCAGACGCTTCAATAAAGCCTGCACCCGCAACACCAACTCGCGCGGACTAAACGGCTTCGTCACATAATCATCCGCACCCAGTTCCAGCCCCTTCACCCGTTCATGCGGCTCGCCCTTGGCGGTTAACATCAAAATCGGAATCGTCTCCGTGTTCGGATCCGCCTTCAGCGCACGGCACACCTCGTGTCCGTTCAAACCAGGCAACATCAAATCCAGAATGATCACATCCGGACGCCGCGTCTTCGCCAACTCCAACCCCTCGTCTCCGGCACCCGCTATCAGCACGTCAAAACCCGCGCGACTCAGATTGTAGCGCAGGAGGTCCACAACGTCGGCCTCATCTTCGACAACAAGAACAGTATCCTGCATTCCCCGAAAGTCGTTACCCGATCCCCCGCCGCCGGGCAAGCCCCCACGTGAAAAAGATTCGGGCCACACGCGATAATAATCAGAACAAAAAAACTGATCCGCGGTGGCCCGAACGACTGCCTTAACCATATACTTCGACCCCTCGCGTCCCCAGTTGTTCAAAAAAAAGTAAAAATACTTTCAGCTATTTCGACTGGGTTTGATCAAATGTGGGGGCGGTTGCACATAGGATTTGGTAGGGCAGGACGTCCCCGGCCCGCCGCGCCTTCTTCCTTCGGGCCGCCCGGAGGTCTGCCCCTACCTTCCACGGAGAACCTCACCCATTTTTAATCGCACCCGTTTCGACTTCCACGTTTCAAGCAAACACCCGCAGCAGCACCCGACACATCGACGAAGCTCCGCCTGGATCCTACGACGATGGCACTCCAGGCTCGGCAAGGAATTCGTAGTTAAAGCCATTCCAATCGTCGCTTTGGGACTCGTTCAAGCTCGAGTTAATGGTTTCCAAGAGCGCAGGATCACTCTCCGAGAAGACACCGTCGACGTCGAGGGGCTGAGTGAAAAAGTGGCTTGGATTAATGGCGGGCGAAAAGTTCGTCCGGAAGTTGAAGTCATCATCCTGCGAAGTGGAATACGATGCCCGGGTGACCGTCTGAGTAACGGACGTCGGTGTATCGTAAACTGTGCTGCTGGCAAACTTTGCGAGCCAGTTGCCACCCGCATCGGCAACGACGGTCTCTGTTCCTATGACAGAGCCTACCACATTCCGAATCTCCATGACAATCGTCGAGCCCGGCTCCGCGTGACCGCTATATAGCGGCATGAGAGGCAGGATCGGCTCGATACCAAGCGGCTCCTCGAGCAAATAGTCCAAGTCTTCGTCTTCTGGTTCACCGAGGAAGTTCTGGAAGACGTTGTAGAAATAGCTGCTGAGAATGAAAGGTGAACCGCCCGATAAACC
>JBBRHN010000322.1:0-3173 GCA_038222685.1 Chthoniobacterales bacterium
TACACATACCCCGACCTGCTGGTTGTCTGCGACGACGCGCAGTTTGAAGACGCACATCTCGATACCTTGCTCAACCCGACTCTCATCATCGAGGTGTTGTCGGACTCAACCGAGCAATACGATCGTGTCAAAAAGTTCGACTTCTACCGTGCGTTGCCGAGCCTCCAAGAATACGTCCTCGTTTCGCAGGCCGCGCCACGCGTCGAACAATTTCTTCGCACACCCGAGGCGGAGTGGATTTATCGAGTTGCCACCGACCCCGCCGCTAGCGTTCAGTTTCCTTCAATCGATTGCCAGATTGCGATCTCCGAGATTTACGATCGCGTTGAGTTTCCGCCAGACCTCACGGCTCCTCCCGATCCGCGCGAGCGCGCCGCTTGATGCCGGCCTTAAGCAGAAAGGAAGGGGCGAAAAACGGTTGCAGCCGAAAATGGGTCGAGCATGATGGCGGGGCCATGTTTTTCCACTTGCCCATTTGTTTCTCTTCGGGAGGCGTCCGATAATGCCCTCGCTGCCGGGGTTTCGGGACTTTTATCCCGAGGACTGTTTTCGTCGCAACTACGTGGTCTCCGTCTGGCGTGAGGTAGCGGGCCGATACGGATTTGTCGAATACGATGGCCCGACGCTTGAGAGCGCGGAACTTTACCGCAAGAAAAACGAAGAGGGCGCGGAGATCCTCGAGCAGCTTTATTCCTTCCGCGACCGCGGCGATCGCGAGGTCGCGTTGCGTCCGGAAATGACGCCAACTCTCGCCCGCATGATCGCGGCCAGGGAGCGTCACTATCGCAAACCGATGAAATGGTTTTGCGTGTCGAATTTTTTCCGGCACGAGCGTCAGCAACGCGGACGCCTCCGCGAGTTTTTGCAATTCAATGCCGACATCATCGGCGACAACTCGCCCGAGGCGGATGCCGAAATTTTGGCGCTGGCCATCGATCTGCTCCGCGGTTTTGGACTGGGCGAGGGCGATTTTGTGCTGCGGTTGAGCGACCGGCGGGCGTGGATGGAATTCCTCGCGTCGCGCGGATGCGAGGGCGATGCAGCGCGGTTTGTGTTGGCCTGCGCGGACAAACTCGAGCGCGAGCCGGCGGAGTCGTTGAACGCGAAGCTTGCTCCCTCGGGGCTTACCGTGGACGACCTCAAGGCATTTATTGCGGCCGGCAACGATGAGGGTTTCGCGCCCGTGCTCGCATCGCTGCACGCACGCGGGATGGGCGGTTTTATCGAGCCCGACCTCTCCATTGTGCGCGGGCTGGCTTATTATACAGGCGTCGTATTCGAGATCTTTGATCGCTCGAAAAAGCTGCGCGCGCTCGCGGGCGGCGGCCGATACGATGGGCTGATCGCGGGCCTGAGCGACGGTGCGGTGGATTTGCCGGCGATGGGATTTGGCATGGGCGATGTCGTGCTCGGACATTTGATCGACGAGGTGCCGGCGGCCGCCGGGCGGATTCCGACGCCCTCTTCATGCGATCTTTATGTCGTCATCGCCGACGAGGCGCGGCGTGCCGAGGCCCTGGCTACGATCCAGCAGGCCCGCGATGCCGGATGGCGGGCAGATTTTTCTGTCAAACCGGCAAAGGTCGGACGCCAGTTCCAAGATGCCGAACAACTCGGCGCAACCGTCGCGCTTGTCGTCGGCGGCGAGTGGCCGGCCGTAAAATGGAAAAGTCTTGCCACGCGAAACGAGGAAACACTCGATCAACCCGGGCTTGCCGAACGCCTCAAAACCGTCGAAAAGAGGCGTCCGCTTCTGGCAGAAACGCCGACGGACACCTGAAGAACTCATGATTTATCGCACACACCATTGCAACGCCCTGCGCCGCGACGATGCCGGCAGCTCCGTGACACTTTGTGGCTGGGTGGCCTCGCGCCGCGATCACGGCGGCGTAATTTTTATCGACCTGCGCGACCGTGAGGGTCTCACGCAAGTCGTGTTTCGGCCTGAGGAAAATCCCGGGACGGCGCAGCTTTCGCATCAGCTTCGCGGCGAAGATGTCGTGCGCGTAACCGGTCGTGTCTCGGCTAGGCTGGCCGGAACCGAGAACGCGCGGCTTGCAAGCGGCGAGATCGAGGTCGTGGCTGACGGCTTAGAAATTCTCAACGCCTCCGAGGTGCTGCCGTTCCCCGTGGACGAGCGCATTGCGAACGAAGATTTGCGGCTGACTTATCGTTACCTCGATCTGCGACGCCCGGAAATGATCGGCAACCTGCGCCTCCGCCACCGCGTCATTAAGACGATCCGCGATGTGATGGACGCCGATGGATTTTTGGAAATCGAGACCCCGATACTTTCAAAAAGCACGCCCGAAGGCGCACGGGACTTTCTCGTTCCCTCGCGTCTCACTCCCGGAGCATTCTACGCCCTCCCGCAGGCACCTCAACAATACAAACAATTGCTCATGGTCGCCGGTGTCGAAAAATACTTTCAAATCGCACGTTGTTTCCGCGACGAAGATCTTCGTGCCGACCGCCAGCCAGAGTTCACCCAACTTGATGTCGAAGCCTCCTTCATCACGCAGGACGACATTCTTGCGATGATCGAAAAGCTTCTCGTCGCCGTCCTGCGCGAGGCCCGTGGCATCACGATCCCGACGCCATTTCCTAGACTCACTTGGCGCGAGGCCATGGATCGATTCGGCAGCGACAAACCCGATACGCGCTTCGGCATTGAAATCGTCGATCTCGGCGATGTCTTCGCGCAATCGCAGTTCAAAGTCTTTCGCGGTGCCCTCGATAACGGCGGAGTTGTCAAAGCCATCAACGCGAAGGGATTTGCCGGCATCACAACAGGCCAAATCGAAAACCTCACCGAACTCGCCAAGCAATCCGGCGCCAAAGGCCTCGCCTTTATCAAAGTGGAAAACGCCGAGTGGAAATCGCCCATCGTAAAGTTCTTCACCGACGCCGAGAAGGCCGCACTGACCGAGCGGCTGGGCATCGAAGAAGGCGACCTGATTTTGTTTGGGGCCGACACGTGGGAGACCGCCTGCACGACGCTCGGACGCGTGCGCCTCTCCGTCGCAGAAACTCTCGCGCTCGTGAAAAACTCCGAGTTGTTAAACTTCCTCTGGGTGGTCGATTTTCCCCTGCTCGCATGGAATGCCGAGGAGCAAAAATGGAACGCCGTGCACCATCCGTTCACTCGCCCCTGCGCGGAAGACTTTGAAAAA
>JBBRHN010000323.1:0-3149 GCA_038222685.1 Chthoniobacterales bacterium
GACACATTTCCCGTCAGCGGATCAAACTCGCTGATGCGCTCAATCTCATCCCCGAAAAACTCCACGCGAATCGCCTCGTCTTCATTCTGCGCCGGATGAATCTCCACCACGTCGCCCCGCACCCGAAACTTCCCGCGCGCAAACGCGATGTCGTTTCGCTCGTAAAGCATCTCGACCAACTTCGAGAGCAACCCCTCCCGCGTCAGATTCTGCCCGGGCCGGATCGTGATCAGCATTTGCAAAAAATCCTCTGGCGAAGCCAAACCGTAGATACACGACACACTCGCAACCACAATCGTATCCCGCCGCGTCACCAACGAACTCACCGCCGAAAGCCGCAAACGCTCGATCTCTTCGTTAATGGCTGAGTCTTTTTCGATGAATGTATCCGTCCGCGGAATATAAGCCTCGGGTTGGTAGTAGTCGAAATAGCTCACGAAATACTCGACGGCATTGCGTGGAAAAAACTGCTTAAACTCGCTGTAGAGCTGCGCGGCGAGCGTTTTGTTGTGCGACATGATCAATGTCGGACGCCCGAGATTGCGGATCACGTTGGCTACCGTGAATGTCTTCCCCGACCCCGTCACCCCGAGCAGGGTCTGATGACGGTTGCCCGCCTCCAACGACCGCGTCAGGTTCTCAATGGCCCGCCCTTGGTCGCCGCACGGTTGGTATGGAGAAGCCAGATCGAAAGACATCAGCCGACGACTATCGTGCTCCTTCCCACCTTCCGCAATCGCTGATTCTTAAATCAAGGTGTCTTCGGCACCTTCACCGCCGCGGCCACCGGGCGATCCATCGCGATCAACTCACTTACCGTGACAAACTTCAATCCCTTCGCCGTCAGCGCATCCAACGTTCCCGGCATCGCATCCACCGTCGACGCATGGATATCGTGCGCCAACACAATCGACCCCGGCACGGTGGACTTTAAAATTTCTGTCGTCACATGCGCCGCATTTCTCACCTTCCAGTCGAGCGGATCGACTGACCATAAGATCACTTTCTGCCCAAACTCCTCATTGAGCCGCTTGTTGATGGTCGCGTTTGTCGCTCCGTAAGGCGGACGCATGATCGTCGGCTTCGGCGCCCCGGCAGCAATAATCGCAGCGTCCGTCTGCAAAATCTGCGACTGCACGCCCGACGCACCGACCTTCGTCAGAGAGGGATGATTCCAACTGTGATTGGCGACCTCATGCCCTTCGTCCACCATCCGCTTGATCATCTCCGGGTAAGCAGCTACATTTTGCCCGACAACAAAAAACGTCGCCCGAATCCCGCGGGCCTTGAGCATGTCGAGAAGGCGGTCCGTTTGCCCCGGCTTGGGACCGTCATCGAAAGTCATCGCAATGTAGGGCCCCTCAACATTGCAGGAATTGTAGCTCAGCCTGTTCGTGCCCGTAACCGGCGCGGCGACGGCTTGCATCGGTGGCGTCGAGTCACCCATGGCAGGCTGCACTGGCGGCCTCGTCATCTCATCAACCGGGACAGTGACAACCTGCGGAACCGCCGATTGCGTGTGGCCGGATTGGCAGGCCGCGCAGACGAGCGAAACCGCGGCGGCGGGAATCAAAATCCATGGGCGAGTTTTCATACAGTCTATTGGGAACTTCAGAATTTATCGCACAAACCTCTCCAAAATCACACCAAGTTTTTTCTTGGTCTCCTCAGGCCAGAGCGCGGGTGCCGTGACGAGCGCCGCATCCAGTGCGCGGTGCTCAGGCCAGTCGGCCACCAGCGGAACCTTCGGGATGACGCGCGCGAGGATATCCTTCGCCGTCACAACGTTGGCCATCAGGTGCCCGATCACCGCATTGGCAGTCACAGGAGCTTCGTCCGTCTTCCAGCAATCGTAATCCGTAATCATCGCCAGCGTCGCCAAGGCGATCTCGGCTTCACGCGCGAGCTTGGCCTCCGGCAGATTCGTCATCCCGATCACATCGCAGCCGAGTTGACGGTTGATCCGCGACTCGGCCCGCGTTGAAAAAGCCGGCCCATCCATGCAGACATACGTCCCGCCGTTGTGAAACCTCCGCCCCGACTCTTCGCACGCCGCCGCGAGGATTCCACGCAGCCCGTCACTCAAGGGATCGGCAAACGCAGGATGCGCGACAATCCCATTGCCAAAAAAGGTGTGAAACTCCCGACGGCTCGTCCGGTCGAAAAATTGATCCGGCAGTACGATGTCCCGCGGGTGGTATTGCTCCTGCAAACTTCCGACAGCCGTCACCGCAATGATCCAGCGCACGCCAAGGGACTTCATCGCCCAAATGTTGGCCCGATGATTAATCTCGTGCGGAGCGATCCGGTGTCCCTTCCCGTGCCGGGGAAGAAAAAACACCGCCCGCCCGTGCAGCGTCCCGCTCACGATGGCATCCGACGGCAACCCAAACGGCGTCTCGACCACCTCTTCGCGGACGTCCTCGATTCCCTCCATCTGATACAGCCCGCTCCCACCAATGATCCCAATCGATGCACTCATTCCCGTTTGCCTTTCTTTTTGTTGTTCTGCCCCTGAAACTCGCTGCCCTCACCGCCTAAATCCGTAATCTCCAAAAGCGCCAAAAACTCGCGTAACGCCGCTGTTCCCGCCGACGATTTTTTCGTAAGCGTCCCTAGTGGACGCCACATGTCTGGATCGCTCAGCTCCACGCACGCCAGCTGCCCAGCCTCGACCTCACCCTTCACCGCCGTCCGCGGGACAATCGAGACGGCGTTCTCGATCTCGACCGCCCTCTTCACTGTCTCGATGTTGTCGAATTCGAATGCCACCCGCACCTTCGCGCCAGATTGCCTTAACTGCCGATCAACCTCCCGCCTCGTTGGCAAATCCGGCTCGAACGCAATAAACTTCTCCCCGCCCAACTCCGCCAATGCCACCTTCCGCCGTGTCGCTAACGCATGACTCGGCGCACAAATCACCACCAGCCGATCCCTCCAGAACACCGATGCCGAAATGCCCCGCCGCGCCGCCGGATATGCCACCAGCCCCACATCTGCCCGATTTTCCAGCACGGCCGCATACACCTGCGCCGACCTCCGGTATTCCATCTTCACATTCACTTGCGGAAACTCCCGCCGGAACCGCTTCAAATACGGCGGCAACTCATGCAGCCCGATGCTGAAAATCGTCGTGATCCGCAATTCGC
>JBBRHN010000324.1:0-3142 GCA_038222685.1 Chthoniobacterales bacterium
CGCACGACCCGAATTCGACCCGAGGAGAAAGACCGGTGCCGATACCAACACGAACGCCTCTGGAAGGATCGTCAGCGGCGAGAGCGCAAAGACAATCGGCGCATCCGCAACCTGCGGAGCCAATGCCGTGAGATTTTGACAGCACTCCGAGCACGCTTTGTGCTGCCCGGTATCTGGCTTGTGACAACAAGTTGCCTCTGTATGAGAAGCCGCCATCGCAAAAATCGTGCAGTGGCTGCCAGCGACAATCCACGCCAGAAAAAGCAGTCCGAGGACTGAACTTTTCCTGAGCGGATTTGCTTTCGACATACAATAAAACTCGCACAGAATTTTTCGATTGCAAGGCGAGACCTAGCGCTTTCCCAAATTAGCACTTGCTGAAAGCGCAGGCCCGCGATATTGCATTTGACTTGCATTATGAAATTCATTGCTCTCGCCCTGGCCTTCGCAACGACACTCCAAGCGCACGCAATCAATATCGTCGCGGCGGAAAATTTCTACGGCGGGGTCGCCTCGCAGATTGCCGGCCCGGACTCCACCGTCACCAGCATCATGAGCAATCCGAATCAGGATCCCCACGAGTTCCAGACCGATGCCTCGACGGCCGCCGCTGTCGCTCATGCCGATATTGTGATTTATAGCGGGATCGGTTACGACGACTGGATGGAGAAGCTCCTTGGCGTTCAGGGCAAGCCGACGCGTGTAGTCATCAAGGTCGCGGATCTGATCGGCGCCAAAGATGGCGATAATCCTCACATTTGGTATCAACCCGAAACGATGCCGGCGCTCGCGGCGAAACTCGGTGAAGTTTTAAAAACGCCAGAGGCGGCGGCGGCTTTTACCGCATCGCTCCAACCATTGCTCGACCGAATCGCCGCGCTCAAACCGAAGCTATCGGGTATGAAAGTTACGGCTACGGAGCCGGTATTCGGTTACATGGCCACTGCGCTGGGGTTCGACATGTTAGGCTACGACTACCAACTTGCCGTGATGAACGATACCGACCCAAGCTTTCAACAAACCGCGGACTTCGAAAAAAGCCTCCAATCAAAAACAGCAAAGATTCTTTTTTACAACAGCCAAGTCACGGATCCGTCAAC
Source organism: Chthoniobacterales bacterium (assembly GCA_038222685.1). Classification (GTDB taxonomy): domain Bacteria; phylum Verrucomicrobiota; class Verrucomicrobiia; order Chthoniobacterales; family Terrimicrobiaceae; genus JBBRHN01. The sequence continues at coordinate 1,101 of JBBRHN010000324.1, forward strand.
CGAGCGAATGCAGTCCATCGCCAAAGCCAGTGGAGTCCCAATCGTAGGCGTCACCGAGACGCAGCCAACCACGTCTGCAACTTATTTGGACTGGATGATGAGCACCCTTGGTGGCGTTGAGAAAGCCCTCGCGCCTTGACGTCCGCGATCACCATCGAGAAGGCGAGCGTGAGCCTTGGCGGCGTTCAAATTCTCAACAACATCACCGCTGAGATTGCCCCGGGTGAGTTTGTCGGCGTTTTCGGCCCAAACGGCGCCGGGAAATCCACGCTGATGCGCGCACTGCTGGGCCTGTGTCCATTGCAATCCGGGAGCATACGCCTTTGTGGAGAATCGCCGGGGCGCGTGAATCAACGCATCGGTTACATGCCGCAAACGCGATCCACGCTGGAGGGCACAGCTTTGAGTGCGCGCTCGCTCGTTCGCGCCGTCCAAGGCGGTCGCCGCTGGGGTCTGCCGATCGCGTCACGTGATGACGAGCGGGCCGTGTCCCACGCGCTGGAGCTCGCTGGCGCCACGTCTTACGCAGACCGTCCGTTCTCCGTTCTTTCTGGCGGCGAGAAACAACGCATCACGCTTGCGCAAGCCCTGCTCGGCTCCCCGAGCATCCTCATCTTGGACGAACCCCTCGCAAGCCTCGATCCGAAAAACCAACAGCAACTCGTCGAGCACATTGCTCAGATTCGCGAGGAAACGTCGGCCACCGTTCTCTTCATAGCGCATGATGTGAATCCCCTCCTCGGCGTAATGAGCCGCGTACTATATCTTGCTGGCGGCTCCGCAGCGCTCGGTTCCGTCGATGACGTGATCACCAGCGAATCTCTCACGCGCCTTTACGGTGTTCCCGTCGAGGTCGTCCGTGCCTCTGGAAGGATTTTCATCGTCAGCTCCGCCGCCGGCGTCACCGAAAGTGCACGACATGGTTGACTCCCTCCTCTCCTTTCTCGCATACGACTTCGTTCGAAACGCGCTGATGGCGGGTTCTCTCGCAGCGGTTCTGGGCGCGGTCGTGGGATATTTTGTTGTGATCCGCAACATTGCATTTGCTGCTCACGCTCTCGCCCACATTGGATTTACAGGAGCAACTGGCGCAGCCCTGTTCGGCCTCGCACCGTTGCAAGGCATGCTGATTATTAGTTGTCTGGCAGGCGCAGCAATGGGCGCCTCAGGCAATAAACTCCAGCGCAGCGAGATGGCCGTCGGAATGGTGCTCTCGATCGCTCTCGGGGTTGGGACGCTCTTCCTCTCGCTTTACAAAGGCTTCGCGGGACAGGCCACAGCCATTTTGTTCGGCAACATTTTCGGGGTCTCGCCGTCGCAGATTCTCCAGACCCTCGGGCTCACCATCCTGAGCCTTGCTGCCTTGGCCGTCATCGCCCGCCGACTCCTCTTCGCCAGCGTGCAGCCCGACATTGCTGAGGCACAGGGCATCTCCCTGACCGCGCTATCCTTGGCCTTCCTGATTATCCTTGCCGTGAGCGTCACTCTCGCCAGCCAAGTCGTCGGCATTCTTCTGGTGTTTTCTTTGGTCGTCGGCCCGCCGGGTATCGCGGTGCGGCTCTTCTCCGGCTTTTGGTCCGCAATCTTCGCCTCCATTGCAGTGGCGCTTTTTTCTGTATGGGCAGGCATTTTGCTCGCCTGCGTCACCAATTGGCCACCCAGCTTTTGGATCACTGCTATTCTTTTTCTGATCTACATTTTGACGGAACTCACTTCCCGGTTTATCATCAGGCTCGAACGTTGAAACCGCTTCTTCTATGAAATCCAAACTCCCATCCTTCCTCGAATCCCACCCCAAAGCAGCAGCCAAGATCGAACATGCGATTCTCGACTACCGGCATGCCCGCAACGACTTGGCCCACGCCGTCGAAGATCTCAAGCATGCCAAGGGCGACTGCGCCCATGCACTTGAAGACTTCGAGCACCTTATTCACGACTTCCAACATGCGCTCTCCGACTGGGCCACAGGTGGAAAAAAGGCGGCTCACGCGAAGGTCGATTTCGCACACGCCAAAAGCGACCACTCCCATGCACAGCAAGAT
>JBBRHN010000325.1:0-3141 GCA_038222685.1 Chthoniobacterales bacterium
GCGAGAAGGCGCAGGCTGGAGACGGGGAAGTTGCGACGTTCCATGACGCGGAGCATTTCCACGCCGACGGCTCCAGATGCACCAACGATTGCGACACGATAGGATTTCGACATAATCAAGAGAGATGAACAACGACCAACCGACGACGCACGCGGATTCTTGCGAACTCCATGTCAGCATTGCCGAGCAGACCATTGATCTTCTCCTGAATGGCGAGCGGGTCAAGTCTTGGCCGGTCTCGACTTCAAAATTCGGGCTTGGGTTTGAGCCCGGGAGTTTCAAAACGCCGACAGGAGCATTCCGGATTGCGGAAAAAATCGGTGACGCCGCACCGCTGTGGTCTGTGTTCAAATCGCGCCTGCCAACTGGCGACGTGGCGCTGCCGGGCGGAGATCAGGATGGCGTCCTGTCGCGAATTCTTTGGCTCGACGGGCAGGATGAGGCAAACCGAAACACGTTAGAGAGATATATCTATATTCACGGAACAAATCAGGAGGACCTGATCGGTGCGCCTGCTAGCCATGGGTGCGTGAGGTTGCGGAACGAGGATGTAGCCGATTTGTTCGCCCGGGTTCCGGTCGGCACGCGGGTGACAATCACATAGAAAAACATCCTGCATTTTGTGTTGTCAGTGCGGCGGAACGTGGCAGAGTCGCAACGGCATCAAGCCAAGAAAGGAGGGGAAAATCATCGTGAAATTCATCAAAATCGCAGCAGTGGCCGCAGTCGCCGCCGCCGCTCTTAGCCTCGGGGCTTGCGCAAGCAAACCAGCTCCGGCTCCGGCTCCGAGCAGCATCGGAATGTCCAAGTAGGACTGTCGGCTCCAGTTTAGGCCGGGTGGGCGTTCATCGCTCGCCCGGCCTTTTCTCATTTTTGGGTGGGAGTTAGAGCCCCGTCGGGTGGTCAATGAATTCCCAGGGGAGCGCGAAACGGGCTGCGACGCGGGCAGCGGCGGCTTTGACTCCGAAAGTTTCTGTCGCGTAGTGCCCGGCGTAGAAGAGATTGATGCCGAGTTCTTCGGCGAGCGTAAACGAGTGGTGCGGCCCCTCGCCAGTGATCAGCGTATCGACGCCCTCCGCGGCGGCTTGGGCCACCTGGCCTCCGGCACCGCCGCTCACGACGCCGATTTTTCGCGCGAGAATCGGGCCTCCCGGCGAGAGGTGCACCGGCCCGCCGACGGCAGATTCCAAGTGCCCGCGCAAGACTTCGCGGTTGATCTCGCCCTCAAAGCGCAGGCCGATCGGAGAGCCGTGCGAAACGAAAAACGGAATTCCATTTTCGAGCCCGATGGCACGCGCAAGGAGCACGTTATTGCCGATCTCCGGGTGGCAGTCGAGCGGGAGATGCGAGCTATAGACGGCCATGTCAGCTTCAATGAGGATTCGCATTTTCCGGTGTGTCGCGCCGGTCCATGTTCCGGCTCCTCCCCAAAAAAGACCGTGATGAACGATGAGGAAATCCACGCCCGCCTGCGCGGCCTCGCGAATCGTGGCCTCGCAAGCATCCACCGCGGCTCCGACTTTGGAGAGTCCGCCGGAGTTTGCACACTGAAGTCCGTTGAAAGCGTTCGGGTAGTCGCCGACGGGCTTGGTTTCGAGCATTTCGTCAAGATAACCGACGACTTCGTGCAGATGCATGTCTGACTTGACGCCATTCTTCCGAAAAAACGAAGAAAAACTGCAGTTCGGCTCGGACGAGCGCCGGACTTGGCAACGGGGAAAACGGTGCTATTTTAGTCGCAACAATTAATGACATCGAGGGTTTTCTGGCTTTTGGTGCTGGTGCTGATCTGCGGCGGGACGGAGCAGATTATGGCGACCAGCGAGGCGGATTCGCTTATTCTTGAGGAGTTCGACAACGTGCAGGAACTCAAGTTGGGCGATGATACGACGCGGCGCGCCTCAGCGATGGCGTTGTTTCTTCAGGCGCTTTTGGAGGAGGAGAGCGACGGGCCCGACAAGGCACTCGAAACGAAGCGCAAGGTTCTCGAGCTGGATCCCGGCTTCTCGGCGCTCGCCGTGGAGAGCGCAAACCAGTATCTTCGCCGCAACGAGGCGACGGAGGCAATTTCGGTTTTGAAAGATGCAGCGAAGGCAAACCCGAAAGACATAACTCCGGCCCTCGCACTCTCGAATATTTACCTCCGGCAACTCAACAAACCGGAACTCGCGGAGAGGTATGCCAGCCAAGCACTCGCAGCGAAACCGGACGAGCCCGGTGGTTATGAAGCACTCTGGGATGTCTATCGCGCCACGAGTCAGAACGCAAAAATCGACGGCCTCTTCCAGCGTGCCGGCAAGCGGGAGTTCGCGAAGCCCGATTTCTGGGTCGATCTTGCCGCTTTGCGCCTGCGTGACGCCGCAGCGAGAGGAAAGCTCAGCGAACAGGAAAGCGCGGCCGTCGTCGATTTCCTTGGACGCGCCGCGCAAGGGGCGACAGACGCCCGTTCGCTTGCACGCATGGGCGACTTTTTTGTCGTCGTCCGCCTGCCCTCCCGCGCCGCAGATCTTTACACGATGGCATTGAAGCTGCGTCCGAACTTGGAAGGGGTTCGCAACCGGCTCGCTGCGTGCCTGCTCCAATCCGAGACGCCAATGGACGCGGTCCCGTTACTTGAAGAGAATGTCAAAACCAACCCGCTCGACATAGCGTCTTACGATTTGCTCGGAAAGATTTTTTGGGAGATCGGAGAAACCGAAAAGGCACTGGCGAATCTTCGGCAATCGCTCCTCATCGCCTCACCGGATCCGAAACGCTACGATGACGTGCTGCGTTTGAGCTTCGCAAACGGCGACTGGAAAGGTGCGCTGGAAACCGCAATCGAGGCAGGAAAAACGTTTCCACAGGCCCTCGAGTTCACGATTTATCGCGCGATGGCGCAAAGCGAGCTCGACAATCACGAGAGCGCGATGTCGGCATTCGAAGAAGCCGAGGTTGCCGCCGGGGTCGGGCGCCCCGACTTGCTCCACGCGGATTTTTACTTCAGCTACGGTGCCGCTGCCGAGCAAGCTGGACGCTACGTCAAAGCGGCGCAGTTGTTTCAAAAATCCATCGATCTTGACCCGCCGCGCTCCGCCCGCGCTCTTAATTATCTTGGCTATATGTGGGCGGATCGAAACGAAAATCTCGACGAAGCCGAAA
>JBBRHN010000326.1:0-3127 GCA_038222685.1 Chthoniobacterales bacterium
CAGGCGGTCTGGGATCGGCTCCGACCGCTCATCGCGGGCACGCTCGATGCGGTGCTGGATCCCGCCATTGTCACTTGCCCCGAGGATGGCACCAGCTTGCAGTCGCTGCTGTTGCTCCCGGTGAAAGCCCCGTAGCTCCGACCGCTAAACAGGAACGCAGTATCGCGCAGTGGATCCGGCTCAAGGCGTCGCTGTTTGGCTCAGTAGCGCAGGAAGCGGAGGTACATGTGGTTCTCCTGCGCGGGGATCATCTCGGCGCCGCAGCGCGGGCAGCGGGGTGAGAGCGGCACCTTGCCGGCGCGCGCGTCCTCGATCGTGAGGTCCACGAGGCGAGCTTCGCCATCGGTGTCGCACTCGTACTCGCAGCGGATGCTCGCGATCTCTGCAGTCCCCGCGAAGTCGAAGCCTCGAAGTCCAACCTCAGCTACATTGGCCTCGATGGAAACATCGCCTGCCTCGTCAACGGCGCCGGCCTCGCGATGGCCACGATGGACATCATCAAATTCCACGGGGGCGAACCCGCAAACTTCCTCGACGTTGGCGGCGGCGCCACCGAGCAGCAGGTCACCGATGCCTTCAAAATCCTCATCGCCGACAAACGCGTGAAAGCGATTCTCGTAAATATCTTCGGCGGCATTATGAAGTGCGACATCATCGCCCAAGGCATCATCAACGCCGTCAAAGCCGTCAACCTTCCCGTCCCTCTCGTCGTTCGCCTCGAAGGCACCAACGTCGAAGCCGGACGCAAGCTCCTCGCGGAATCCGGCCTCCCGCTCATCTCCGCCACTGACATCGACGACGCCGCCCGAAAAGTCGTCGCCGCCGTTACCAGATAACCTCATTTCGAATTTCACATTTCACATTTCGAATTTTAAAGATCATGGCCATCCTCGTTGACAAAACCACACGCCTCCTCGTCCAAGGCATCACCGGCAAAGCTGGCGGATTTCACGCCCGATCCTGCATGGAATACGGCACGAACCTCGTCGCCGGCGTCACTCCCGCACGCGGAGGGGAAGTTTTTGAAGGCAAAATCCCCGTCTTCGACACCGTTCACGAAGCCCGCAAAGAGACAGGCTGCAATGCGAGCATGATTTTCGTCCCGGCGGAATTCGCCGCCGACTCGATCCTCGAAGCCGTCGATGCCGGAGTCGAGCTCGTCATCTGCATCACCGAAGGCATCCCCGTCCTCGACATGATGCGCGTCAAGGCCGGAATGGCCGACAGCAACAGCCGACTCATTGGGCCCAACTGCCCCGGCATCATCACACCCGGCGAATGCAAAATCGGCATCATGCCCGGCTACATCCACAAGCCCGGCAAAGTCGGCGTCGTCTCGCGTTCCGGCACGCTCACCTACGAAGCCGTTTGGCAACTCTCCAGCCGCGGACACGGACAATCCACCTGCGTCGGAATCGGCGGAGATCCCATCAACGGAACCTCCCACCTCGACGTCGTCCAAATGTTCAACGCCGACGAAGATACCGAAGCCATCATCCTGATCGGCGAAATCGGCGGCACCGGCGAAGAAGAAGCCGCAGCCTGGATTGCGCGGCATTGCAAGAAACCCGTCGCCGCCTTCATCGCCGGAGCCACGGCACCTCCCGGACGCCGCATGGGCCACGCCGGCGCCATTGTCAGTGGAGGCAAAGGCACCGCCGCCGGAAAAATCGAAGCCCTTCAAGCCGCCGGCATCGAAGTCGCCACCACGCCCGCCGACATGGCCGACGCCCTCCTGCGCCGCCTCGCCCGCGCGTGAACGATTTTCCGCTCCGCAGAATTGACACAACGACCCATACGCGCTTTATCTCATGGTCGTGAAATCCACCCTCCTGCTCTTGGCCGCTTCCGCCGTGCTCCTGACCTCCTGCACCACATTGGAAAATCGCCGGGACATGTATTCGCCACAAACCGTCAACGGCCCCTACACCCGAATGCTTAGAGACGGCATTCCCAAGGTGCAACCCGTCAGCGGCAGTGTCCAAGTCATCTCGACCTCCGAAGGTAAATCCGTCGTCCGGTAACCTCCATTTTCACGCAATGAAAATAGCGTTTTGCGCGGAACCTGTTCCTCGATTCGGGGGAGTTAAGGAAAGCAGGAATTCAGGCCTCTGAGCTTCTTTCAATTTCGACTTCCCCCAGGCCCGGCCCTTTTTTGGCCCCTTTTTTCCGTCGGAAAGATAAGTAGCCGTCTCGAAAAAGCAGGAAGCAAGAAATGATACCTTTTTCGACCCGAACTTGACGCAAAAACATAAAAGCATATTTGTCCCCCATGAGAATGACCATCGACCTTCCCGATCCCCTTTTCCGCAACGTCAAGGCCACCGCTGCCAGTCGCGGTCTGAAGCTCAAGGAATTCATCGCAGACGCGCTTCGCTCCGCACTTGATCAGGGCGGGCTGGCGCGTGAAGACGCCATCTCACCCGAAAAGGCCCACTGACTGCGGATGGAAAAGCACTTCGAGGCGATGAACAGTGACCGTCGGCAGACCGGCCCCGTCGGTCCTCTAAATCGCGAGGATCTCTACGACCGTCATGCTTGAGCCCGTCTTTTCCGATAGCAACGTCTTCCTCTACGCCTAATCGGGCGACCCGGCGGACGGGAAGAAGGGTGCCCGCGCCCGGGAACTTCTTTCCCGCTTCATGCCCTGCCTCTCCTCGGAAGTCCTTCAGGAATTCATTGCCGCCTCCCTGCGCAAGACCCAACTCGTTCCCGCGCCCATTCAAATCTCGATGTTCAACGTTGAATGTTCGATGTTCCTGCAGCGATTTCACGTCGCAGGCGCCTCCATCGTTTCATCGAAGTAACAATCAACGGCGTCCCTCACCATCGTCCGCAAATCCTCGAGTGTATCGCCTTGAGTGTGGATGCCATTACCCAAGGCCATCGCGTTATAGCCGCATCGACCTCGTCTTCCTTCACGCCGAAGACGATTTCGCTCATCGGGGACCGTTACGCGGTCGCGGACACGGAAGCAAGCCGCCCTCAAAATGAAAATTGCGTCTTGCGGAGAATGTCAGAACGGATAATCTCCCCTCCCCATGCCAGGGTAGCTCAGCGGTAGAGCAGGGGACTCATAAGCCCTTGGTCGGGAGTTCGATTCTCCCCTCTGGCACCAAAAAAAACC
>JBBRHN010000327.1:0-3121 GCA_038222685.1 Chthoniobacterales bacterium
CGTCGGCCTCAACGCGCACATCGCCGCCGACAAGTTTGTATTGCGGGTTCGCGAGGTGAATGCGTTGATCGTTGCCTGCAACCCCGAGTCCGCTGACGGCGGGCACTGGTCCACCGAGGAGCGTTGGCGCGATGTAGAAAACGACGCGGTCCACGAGGCGACGATCGAACGCCTCGCCCAACACACGCCCTCCCCCCTCAATGAGCACTTGCTCGACTCCCCTCCCCGCCAACTCCCGAAGAACGGCGCGCAGGGATTTCCCGGCAAATACCAACGTTCGGTCACGGTGCCGATCGGTGAGAAGATGGCACTTCGGCGGGAGCTTTCCCGTTCGCGACCAGACCACGCGCCATGGTTGGTCGTGCGATCCTCGAAGTCCCCGAATTGTCAGCATCGGGTTATCCGCTCGCACGGTTTCGGCACCGACCAAAATCGCCTGACAAGAGGCACGGAGGCACATTGCGTCTTTGCGCGCGGCGGCGGAGGTAATCCAGCGTGCGCTTGGGTGCGATGAGATTTTTCCGTCCAGGCTCATGCCTGCTTTGGCGATAACGAAGGGAAGTCCGGTTGCGACCCATTTGTTCCATGCTGTGTTGAGTGCAGCGCATTCAACCGCGCGCACGCCGGAGCGCACTTGGACTCCCGAGGCTTCCAGAATCCCGTGCGCACGACCCGCGTGTTTCGGATTGGGATCGGTCACGCCATAAACGACGGCTTTGATTTTTGCGTCAATGATTGCGGAGGTGCATGGGGGAGTGCGTCCCTGCGTGGAGCACGGCTCCATCGTGATGTAAATCGTGGCTCCGCGCGCTTGGTCCGGCGAAGTGAGTTTGCGCAAAGCCTCGATCTCCGCATGCGGTTGGCCGGCCGCGCGGTGCCAGCCCGAGTCGAGGATGCGTCCATTTTTTACGATCACGGCACCGACCGCCGGGTTCGGACGCGTCAACCCTATGCCGAGGCGACCGGCTTCAATCGCGACGCCCATCATTCTTTCGTCCTCGCGGGTCTGACGGGAATGCTGCATACTGTCGATGAACCACAACGAACTCCCGCGTGCAACTTTCCTTCTCCGACAAAGAGCATTTCTTCCACAGCCTCGCTCAGATGCTGAAAAGCGGGATTCCTGCCGGGAAGGCGCTTGAGCAGCTTGCGGTGGGATCCGGTCGGTCGGCACGTTTTGCGCGACAGGCTGCGACGAGGATTTCGGACGGTTTCGCCGAGGCCTTTTCCGCAGCGGGTTTCTCAACGGTCGATGTGGAAATTCTCGGGGCCGGCGAACAGAGCGGACGTCTGGAAGAAACGTGCCTGCGCCTGGCGGAGTATTATCAGTGCCTCGCTGCGGCGCGAAAGCGCGTGATCTCGGCGTCGATGTATCCGGTTTTTATGGTGCACCTCGCGGCGGTTCTACTGTCAGTACCGCGCGCAATTCTGGCGGGCGGACTCGAGGGATTCGCCAAATCATTTTTGGAGATTCTGATTCCCGTCTATCTCCTCGCTGCCCTGCTGTTTGGGGCGGTGGTATTTCTTCGGAAACTGGTGATGAACAATCCAAGTGCTGAACGCGTGATCCGGATGATTCCGGTTGTCGGGGGGTTGTTCCGCAACGCGGCGCTCTCACGATTTTGCCTTGTGCTCTCGATGGGAATCCGTTCTGCCGTCGGCATTCTGTCTTGCCTCACGCGGGCCGGTCGCGCAAGCCGCAGCGCGCTGATTCACCGGCGGGCGGATGCGGCGGCGGCGGCGATCAAAGGAGGCAGCGGGTTCGCCGAGGCGCTTAATGGCGGTGGTGTTTTTCCCGAAGACCTCGAACGCGCGTTTCGGGTCGCTGAGGCTTCGGGGCGGCTCGATGAGGAAATGGCTCGCTGGGCTGGAATTTATCGCGAACGATTTTTTGCCTCGATCGATGCGGTGTCGGCGTGGTTTCCGCGTTTGCTTTACCTCGCCGTCTTAGTCGGCGTTGGACTTCAGATTCTCGCTCTTGCGAATCAGATTTCCGGCGAATTCGAAAAAGCGATTCCTGAGGAATTGAGGTGAGAGTGACGTCGAGTCAGGGTGCGACGAGGAAGTTGAACGCGCGATCGCTGAAGCGTGGCAGTCCCTCGTGTCCGTGATCGGGATAAATCGCGGCTTGCTTGGGCGAGGTGATTTTGTTGAAGACAGCGAATTGCGTGGAGGGCGGACAGATGTTGTCCATGAGCGTGAGTGCCATTAAAACGTCACCCTTGATGCGACCGGCGAGGTTTTGGATGTCGATGTAGCCGAGTTTTGTGAAAGTCTCCGTCTCTCGCTCGTGGAGCGGGTCGAACATACGGAAATAGTTCTTCAGCTCCGCATAGGCATCCTTCGCCAAATCCATTTCCCACACGCGTTTGTAGTCGGACAGAAACGGATACTCCGAAACGCAACGACGGATGCGCGGTTCGAGGGCGGCGCAGACAATTGAGAGAGCGCCGCCTTGGGATCCGCCCATGCAGAAGAGGCGGTTTTCATCAACCTCATCCAATGCAGCGACGACGCGTGCGAGTAGGGCCGTGTCGAGGAAAATTTGGCGGAAGAGCAATTTGTCAGGACATTCCTCAGCAAGGCCGCGAACAAAGTGCCCGTGATGCGTATTGCCGCGAACGACGCTGTTGTCCTCGCTGCGTCCACCCTGGCCGCGGCAATCCATCGCGGCGACGACCATGCCTTGGCCAACGAACTTGAGTTTGTCCGACCAGTCGCCGCTCGATCCGGTGTAGCCGTGGAACTGGAGAACGGCCGGGAGTGATGATGTTCGGTTTTTTGGCCGAAGATACTTGGCGTAGACGCGAGCTCCGCCGACGCCGGTAAAAAAGAGATCAAACGCCTCTGCATCCGGAGCCTGAATCGCCGTCGTGGGGACGAGTTCGGGCGCCGGGTCCGTCGCGTCCAACTCCGCCAGCGCACGGGTCCAGTATTCGTCGAAATCCGCTGGTTTCGGATTGATGCCCGCGTAGGTTTTTAGTTCGGCGAGGGGCTTGTCGAGAGCGGGCATTTAAGGGATGAGGTTGAGCAAAGGGAGAGGGTAGATTCCAAGAACGATGATCAGAGCCGCGCAAACAAAAATGGCGACCTTCGCGAGGAGGGAAACGGAGATCGGCTC
>JBBRHN010000328.1:0-3116 GCA_038222685.1 Chthoniobacterales bacterium
GGACGCGGAAATCCCTTCCTCCAAATCACCACACCTCGCAAACCTAGCGAATGGCTTGCAAGAAGCTGGCGTCCGGGCCCGCCAACGCATCGACACCCTCGAAACGCTGGCCCGGCAGAGCGACGAAATGGCTGCGGTGGATTTTAGCTTTCTGTTCGATCCGACGCGGGACCTTTTTTCTATTGGTTTCAACATCAGCGAAGGTCGCTGCGACGCGAGCTTTTATGACTTGTTGGCCTCTGAGGCCCGCTTGTGTAGTTACGTCGCTATTGCTCAGGGACAAGTGCCGCAGGATCACTGGTTCTCGTTGGGCCGTCTTCTTGCCGCTTCGCGAGGCGAGCCACTGCTCATTTCGTGGAGCGGCTCAATGTTTGAATACCTGATGCCGCTCCTCGTGATGCCCAATTACGAAAACACGCTTTTAGATCGCACCTGTAAAGCCGCGGTGAAACGGCAGATCGCGTATGGAAAATTGCGCGACGTGCCATGGGGCATTTCCGAATCCGGCTACAACCGCACCGACGTTCATTTGAATTACCAGTATCGCGCCTTTGGCGTGCCGGGACTTGGCTTGAAGCGAGGGCTGGCCGAAGACCTGGTGATCGCTCCTTATGCCACCGTCATGGCGCTGATGATCGCGCCAGTGGAGGCCTGTGAGAATCTGCAACGGCTGGAGATCGATCATCGCGCGGGTGTTTATGGATTCTATGAAGCGGTGGACTACACGTCATCCCGCATGCCGCCGCACGCAACGAGCGTCAGCGTCCAATCCTACATGGCGCATCATCAGGCAATGAGCCTGCTTGCACTGGCGAACATTCTTCGAGGCGACCCGATGCAGCGCCGCTTCATGGCCTGTCCGCTGCTCAAAGCGACGGATTTGCTGTTGCAGGAACGTGTGCCCAAAACCTCCGCAAGCGTGTTCGTTAAGGATTTGACCTTGGAGACAGCCGTCACCTCTACGGAGGAAAGCGAGAGCGTGATGCGGGTCTTCACGAATCCCTCCCAACCCGCGCCCGAAGTTCACCTCTTATCCAACGGCCGCTACCACGTCCTCGTGAGCAGCGCCGGAGGCAGCTACAGTCGCTGGCGCGATCTGGCCGTCACCCGCTGGCGCGAAGATGCCACGTGCGATAACTCGGGGACGTTCGTCTATCTTCGCGATTTGGAAACGGGAGACTTCTGGTCCACCGCGCATCAGCCCACGTTGAAGGTGACCCAAGGCTACGAGGCCATCTTCACACAAGCCCGCGCTGAATTCCGGCATCACCATGCCGGCCTGGAAGTTCATACGCAGATGTGCGTATCGCCTGAGGACGACGTGGAACTTCGACGCATTACGATTACGAATCGATCCCCCGAGCCGCGGACTATCGAACTGACCAGCTATGCCGAAGTGGTGATGGCGCTTCCGGATGCCGATGCGGCGCATCCGGCGTTCAGTAATCTTTTCGTGCAGACAGAATTCGTGCCGGAATGCTCCGCTATTCTCTGCTCGCGAAGAGCCCGCTCCGCAGATGAAAACCCGCCGTGGCTGATTAATCTAATGATCGGACAAGGTGGGGAGCTGGGTGAGGTTTCCTGCGAGACGGACCGGTGCCGATTTGTCGGACGCGGGGGAACGCTCGCCAATCCGCTTGCGATGGAGGGAAAAGCACCGTTGTCCAACACAGTCGGTTCCGTGCTCGATCCCATCGTTTCCTTGCGGCGCACCGTCACTTTGCCGCCACAGGAAACCACCGTCATCGATCTCGTATTGGGCGTGACCGAGAGTCGGGAAGCCGCGCAGGCGCAGGTCGAGAAATACCAAAGCGTTCGTATGGCGGAACGTGCCTTCGACATGGCTTGGACCCACAGCCAAGTGACTTTGCGCCAACTCAATACCACGGAAACTGAAGCCCAACTCTATGGCCGCCTTGCTAGCGCGGTGATCTACGCCGACCCCGCCCGCCGTGCCAATTCGTCCGTGCTGCGGAGCAATCGACGCGGGCAAAGCGGTCTCTGGAGCCATGGCATCTCGGGCGACGTGCCCATTGTCCTACTCCACATCAGCGACGCGACGAAGATCGAACTCGTCCGACAGTTGGTCCAAGCGCACGCCTACTGGCGCACGAAAGGGTTGTTAGTCGATCTGGTCATCCTGAACGAAAACGTTTCCGTCTACCGGCAGTCCCTGCACGATCAGATCATTAGCCTCATCTCGTCTGGAATTGAGGCGCAGGCGCTCGACAAGCCTAACGGAATTTTTGTCCGGCACCTTGAACAAATCCCAAACGATGATCGCGTGTTGATGCAATCAGTCGCCCGCATCGTGCTCGATGACGAAAAGGGAACCCTTGCCCAGCAAATGGAACGCCGGCGCGTCTTGGAACCGTGGATTCCTCTTTTTGCGCCCACCGCCCAGGCACGGGCTCACGCGCCCGTGCCGATTCTTGAGCGCGAGTTGATTTTTCCGAACGGCTTCGGCGGGTTCACCCGCGACGGGCATGAGTATGTCATCACCCTTCAGCCCGGTCAGAAGACTCCTGCGCCATGGGTCAACGTGCTGGCCAATCCCACGTTCGGGACAGTCGTTTCCGAAAGCGGCTCGGCTTACACCTGGGTGGAAAATTCCCATGAATTCCGCCTCACGCCTTGGAGTAACGATCCGGTCCGGGATACCAACGGCGAGGCGCTTTATATTCGCGATGAGCAGACCGGTCAGTTCTGGTCGCCGACACCGCTTCCGGCATGCGGCGCCACGCCGTATGTCATCCGACACGGATTTGGCTACACAGTGTTCGAGCATACCGAAAACGGCATCGCATCCGAGCTGTGGGTTTACGTGGCAATGGATGCCCCGGTCAAATTCTCAGTTTTGAAATTACGTAACGTTTCGGGTCGCCCTCGTCGCGTGTCGGCCACGGGTTATTGGGAATGGGTCTTGGGCGACTTGCGACAAAAGAGTCTTCTGCACGTGCAAACAGAAGTGGACCTCAAGACCGGCGCGTTGCTGGCGCGCAACCAATACAATACGGAATTCCCCGATCGGGTTGCGTTTGTCGATGTGAACGACGCCTCGCGCACCTTTACGGGAGACCGAAAGGAGTTCATCGGTCGCAACGGAAATCTCGGCG
>JBBRHN010000329.1:0-3100 GCA_038222685.1 Chthoniobacterales bacterium
GATCTGCTGGAGCACCTGAGTGCAGCCGACATCGCCGAGGAGGCGGCGGCGAATCAACACCGTTACAAAGCCGAGCCAACTTTCTCAAAAACTGGGATTGGTTATCTGTCACCCAGATCAATGGAAGACTCTGCGAACGAGGCCGTGCGCAGCACGGCATTAACCGAGAAACTCACCAAGCGGTTGCGGAAGAGTGGGACAGTCGCGGGAAAGGCGCGTTAAGCCTGTTGGAGACTCTGGAGCTTCTCCAATGCTGTCATCGCCGGGCTCCATTTCTCTTCTTTAACGGCAACACGTTTGCTGAAATCGGGCGCGCTCTGAGCAATGCAGTTTTCAGCGAAGTGCATTTCTCGCGCAAAAAAGAAATCTCGTCGGCCGTTGCGCACTACATCACGGGCGTCCTCTCTAAGGAAGACATGGCCTCCATCGTTGACTCGCTCTGGCAGTCCGCCAGCTTCGCGCCCGGCGACCGCGTGACGACGCTGAGGGGCTCGCTGAGTGGCGAGGTGATCGCAATCCTCGACGATGGCAGGATCAAATGGTGCTCGAACTCTGGCACAGTCCTCGTCGCCCTCCCGGAAAGCCTCATCCGCGCCCGTTGAACTCATTGCGGACTTCCAAGCAAAATCATCCTCCCCGACCGGGTCGCCATCGTTCGATCTCCGAACAGGGTGTGATTAAATGTGGGCGCGGTTGCAAATAAGATCTGGTAGGGGGGACGTCCTTGGCCCACTGCTCCTTCTTCCTTCGGACAGCCCGGAGGTCTGCCCCTACCTTCCATCGAGAACCTCACCCACTTTTAATCACGCCCCTCCGAACACGGCACCCATCTCCTCACTTGCCAGCCCTCGTTTGAGCGCCTAGGACTTCGGGCCAATGAGAGACAAGCGCGGGGTGGTTGTTCTTTTGCTGGCCTTGGCCGGGGCGGGGGTGGATGCCACATTCATCATGGGGTTCAACGTGCTCTCGGCGGCACAGACCGGGAACACGATCTTGCTGGCGGTTGCGTTGGCGCGGGGTGATGCCGTCGTGGGCTTGTCGGCGGCGATTTCGGTTGTGGCCTTCGTGGGCGGCGCGGCTGCGGCGGCTTGGGTGATCGCGCGGGTTTCCAGCAAAGGCCATGCGGGCAAAGCCCCGACTGCGGCGTTGGCTCTCGAAGTGCTGCTGATTGCAGCGGCCTTAGTGTTGTGGCGGCTGTCTGGCACAAATGTGCCGGGCGCAGTTGCAAACGTTCTCGTCGCACTAGCCGCCTTTTCGATGGGAATCCAAAGCGCCGTCGTCCTCATCTTGCACACCCCGACCACCACTTATGTAACGGGCATGTTGACGAGCTTCACCGCCGGGATGACTCAGCAGATTCTGGCACGCAAAACGCCGCTCGCAACCAACGACCCGACAGCGTCACGAAACGGCTGGGTTTGGGTGGCGTATCTCGCAAGCGCGATTGTTTCCGGCATGATCTTCCTGCACATTCGCGAGTTAGCTCTCCTGCTCCCTTTGGCCGCGCTGATCGGAGCGATGCTGCTGCGACCCGAACCCGCGAACTAGCAAAACATTTCGCATTGCCCGCAGGCCGCGTCTTATGCCACAAAAGCGCACTTATGAGCAACGACTCCTTCACAAAAACAACGAGCAAATCCTGGTTCAGCCGCTTGGGGAATGCCTTTGCAGCGGTGCTGATCGGCTTTGGACTCTTCATCGGGTCCTTCTTTGTTTTGGGATGGAACGAGGGACGCGCGATTCATCGGGAGAAAACGTTGGAAGCGGGCGCGAGTCAGGTGATCTCGGTTTCCGCCGAGGGGCCTGCCGCAGAGAATGAAGGGAAATTGGTTCACCTCTCGGGCGACGCGGCGGCGGGCGCGGATGTGACGGACCCGGAATTCGCAATCACTGCCTCCGCGCTCAAGCTGCAACGCAACGTCGAGATGTATCAGTGGCAGGAATCGGAAAAATCGGACACCAAGCAAAAGCTCGGAGGCGGTGAGGAAACAACAACGACCTACACTTATGCCAAAGGATGGTCATCGAGCTTGATCGATTCCACACGTTTCCAAAAACCCGATGGCCACACCAACCCGCGCTCGATGGCGGTCCAGGGCGAGACGTTTGTGGCGGACGGGATTCACGTCGGAAAGTTTCAGCTCCCCGCCAGTCTCACCGACCAGCTCGACGACTTCGCAGACCGTCGCGTGACGGAAGAAGAGGCTAGCCAGACGGAATCGCTCGGCGGGCGGAAAGTCTCGCTCGACGGCAACGGCCTTTATCTTGGTGAAGATGCAGCATCGCCGATAGTCGGCGATGTGCGTGTGGGCTTCGCAACAGTGCCGACCGGCACGGTGACAATTGTTGCCCGGCAAGTCGCCGGAACGTTTGAGCCTTTCTCGGTCGGGAGAATCGGCACAATTGAATTGATCAAGGCCGGCACGTTTAGCGCGGACAACATGTTTCGCGAGGAGCAGGCGAGCAACGCGATGATGACTTGGATTCTTCGTTTGGTGGGTTTCGTGATGATGTTGATCGGACTGTGCATGGTGACAAATGTCCTTTCGATCGCGGCGAGCGTGATCCCGTTTCTCGGCAATATCGTCGGAGCGGGCACTGGACTTATGGCCTTCGCCATCGCGCTCCCGCTCACGCTGACGACGATTGCTTTCGCGTGGCTGGCTTATCGCCCGATGATCGGAATCCCGTTATTTGTCGCGGCCGCGGCGTGCATTTATTTCGCCATTGCGTTTCTGTCGAAGTCGCGCAGAAAGTCTTAATCAAAGACGGATACAAACCGAAACGCCTCTCCGTCAAAGAGGCCGCGGTCACTGAGTTTCAGCGACGGGATCACTAGCAACGCCAGGAACGAGAGCGTCATAAACGGTGCCTCCAGCCCGGATCCCATCGAGCGCGCCATCGCTGTGAGGCGCGAGTATCCGGCCGCCACGTCGGCGATGGGTTCAGGACTCATTAGCCCGGCTATCGGCAACGGAAGAACCTCGATTCGATCTCCATCGACAGCGACACATCCGCCGCGCGTCTCCATGAGGGCATTCACTGCCCGGCAAAGGTCGCGGTCACTTGCTCCTACGGCGACGATGTTGTGGCAGTCGTG
>JBBRHN010000330.1:0-3090 GCA_038222685.1 Chthoniobacterales bacterium
TGCGATCAAACCCTTCGCCGGCGCCGATGCCTCGCTCGCCTCGAAAGTCGTCCAAAACGACCTCGATCTTGCGGGGGCTTTTGCGATTACTCCCGCAGATCGCGCCAGCTACCTGATCGGTGCCAACGTGAGCGGCGGCACTTTGCAAGGAACGGTCACCGACCGCGGCGGTGCCTCGGTTTTGCAAAAGTCCTACAGCGGCAACCCCCGTTCGGCCGCGCATCAGTTTTCCGACGACATCGTCGAGACGCTCACGGCGCAAAAAGGAATGGCCAATACCCGAATCGCTTTTGTTGGCACACTTTCCGGACGCAAGGAAATCTACACCGCCGACTACGATGGCGGCAACGTGCGCCAGATGACGAAGGATAACTCCATCAGCGTCGCCCCGGCTCTCTCTCCCGACGGCTCTAAGCTGGCCTACACTGGATACCAGAGCGGATACGCCGACATTTATCTCATCGATCTCAGCAGCGGCGCGCGCAATCGCATCATCAAATTCCCCGGCACAAAGTCCGGTGCCAGCTTCTCGCCCGACGGCAGCCGCATCGCCGCTACACTGAGCAAAGATGGTAACCCCGAACTCTACGTCATCGGCGCTAACGGCGGTGGCGCGCGCCGCCTCACTCAAACCTCCGCGGTCGAGTCTTCCCCAACATGGGGCCCCGGCGGGAGCGAAATCATCTATTCCTCCGACGAACGCGGCGGTCCGCAACTCTTCCGCATCGGTTCAGGCGGAGGCTCAGGACGACTCGTTCCCACAGGTTTCGGATACTCCACCGAACCCTCATGGTCGCCGGACGGCAAAAAGGTCGCCTTCACCGCTCGACAAGGCGGCTTCTCAATCGTCGTCCTCGACCTCGCTACCGGCGCGACGCGCGTCGTCGCCCAAGGCGAAGATCCCGTCTGGGCCCCAAATTCGCGCCACATCATCTACAGCGCCGGTTCGTCCCTCGTCCTCCTCGACACCGTTAAAGGCCGCCCCGTCCCAGTCGTCACGGGCGTCGGTAAAGTCACAGAACCCACCTGGTCCCGCACCCTGCGCTGAAGCCCGACTCGCTCGACGGGCGCACGCCCCTTTAACAAAATGGACGGGGGCACTTCGATCTCGAAGTGCCCCCGCTTTTTTTCGATGGCTGTAAGCCGGATTCTGTCCAGCCGCCGCTTTCGCGACGACCTGTACGGTCATTTGTCTCGGAGAAATCTTGCGATCTCCCTGGCTCTTGCGAGCTGCGACTATTACCCGGAGATTTCCGCGACGCTTTCGCGCCACGAAGCGGGCAGGCCACCCGATTCCTCCTGTTTTGTCTTGCACCGCATGGGGTTTTTCGTGCCCCCGGACTTGCGCCCGGGGCGGTGGGCTCTTACCCCGCCTTTTCACCCTTACCCCGCGACAAGCGCGAGGCGGTTTGTTTTCTGTGACACTTTCCGTCGAGGCGGACTTTCGCCCGCCCCTCCCGTGCGTTCTACACGGCATGCCGCCTTGTGGTGTCCGGACTTTCCTCTCGGATCCCGGCTTTCGCCGCGACCCGAACGACCGTCCGCCATCAACGTCAAAATACGAGATCTTCGAGACAAAGGCAAAATCAAACTTAAAAAAGATGCGGAAATCAATTGACTCCATCCGGAACTCTCCTAGTCTCTCCACCCCGACTCATCCCATCTTATGAAACGCACCTACCAGCCTTCGAAGCGCACGCGCAAGCAGCAATTTGGTTTTCGCGCCCGCATGAAAACCAAGGCCGGCCGCGCCATCTTGAGCCGCCGTCGTCAGCGCGGACGCAAACGTCTCCTGCCGAAAGGTGTCGAAATCCATTTCGCACGCCACACCCAGGCCTGATCGCCTCCGGTTCCCGAAGTCATCGCGACTTCGCGAAACCCACGAGTATGCGCAGGTCAGGGAGCGGGGAAAGTCCGTTCAGGGTCGCCTTCTCCGGCTGGCCCTCCTTCGCCTTGTTGAGGGAACTCCCGCTCGCATCGGCATCATCACGTCGCGCAGAGTCGGCGGCGCAGTCGTTCGCAATCGCGTGCGCAGGCGTTTGCGCGAGGTGGCACGCCATTCGTTGCCCGCAATTCCGCCCGGTAGCTGGATCGTGATCGTGGCAAAATCCTCAGCAGCGGAGGCTTCACTTGAAGATTTGCGCGGGGAATGGTTGCTTCTTGCCCGCCGACTTTCTATTTTGCCGCCTCTTCCATGACGTTTGTCCTCTTGTTTTTGATTCGGGCCTATCAATTGCTCGTCTCGCCCGCGCTCCAGGTGATCTGTGGCCCAGGGTGCGGATGTCGCTTTGAACCCACCTGCTCGGCGTATCTGGCCGATGCGATCCGGGTTCATGGCGCGTGGAGTGGACTGCGACTCGGAGCGGGCCGGATTTGCCGGTGTCACCCTTGGGGCGGATGTGGATACGATCCTGTCCCCGCTATTTTTAAATCTTCTCATTAAATGGATCGCAAAGCTTGGATTGCAGTAACCCTCTCCGTTCTCGGCCTGTTCGGCTGGCAATGGTATGTAGGCAAATATCACACCCCGCCTCGCCCCACACCCGGAGCCGTATCAGCGAGCCCGACGCCGGGTGCCAGCGTGGCTCCGGCCGCCACGCCGCAACTCGCCGCCGTGCCAAGCCCGACGCCAAGTGGCCCGGTAATGGAACCCCAAACGGAAAGCATCTCGCAGGAGGCCGTGGAGTTTGTCTTCAACAACGACGCGGGTGGCATCGAGAGGGCCGTCCTCCGCACGCACAAAGGCGAAAATGAGCCTTATGTGTCGCTCAACCGCGATCACACGTTTCCCGTCGGTGCCATTGGCTTCCAGCCAGGCGAGGTGATTGGCGGATTCGACCTGCGCGCGGATAGGGCAAAGGACGAGGTTTTCTTCTCGAAAGCCACTTCTGACGGACTCCAGATTACGAAACGCTTCGCAGTTCCTCCCGCCAAGGACAAAGAAAAACTCTACACGGTCACGCTAGAGGTTGCGTTCGCCAATCCCGGCACCACCGATCTCACGGTTCCGAATTTTTTCATCAGCACCGGCGGCTCATCTCCCATCCACGCCACCGACATGCCCATCTACACGCGCTTCGACTGGTCACA
>JBBRHN010000331.1:0-3071 GCA_038222685.1 Chthoniobacterales bacterium
TCACACCGATTCTGGAGAATCCGATTGATCCCGGAATTCTCCTGCCCGCGCGACTCGACGGGCCGACGGTGATCATGGTGCGAGCCATGATCGACGATGCGCTGACGGCTGAGCGGTCTGGGCTGTGGGGGTGGGCCTACGTCGATGCGCGCAACATCACGTCGGGTGGGTATGCCGAAGGCGACGCGTGGATGAACAACCTCGTCGCTGCGATGCGCCCGGCTGGGATTCCGGTCATTTTTGACAACCTGCCTGCGACGATCCCCACGGGATTTCCGGTCACGGATGCTGCGATTTACTATGGGTGGTATAACGACACGGTGAACGGGCCGTTTGCAGAGCCGGGGTTCCAATTTCAGCGTGGGGCAGTGGCAGTGCACATCCACTCCTTCAGTGCGGCATCGTTGAGAAACGCGGAGGCGTTTTGGTGCGGGCCGCTGGTGGCGCACGGTGTCGCCGCGACGCTGGGGAATGTCTATGAGCCCTACCTCTCGCTGACGGCGAATCTCGATATTTTTCAAGACCGGTTGATGGCGGGCATGACGTTTGCCGAGAGCGCGTATATTTCTCAGCGGGCGTTGTCGTGGATGGGCACGGTGATCGGTGACCCGCTTTATCGTCCGTATCGCGCGTGGTTCTCACCAGCGACGGACAATCTCAATCTTTGGCAGACGTATCGGGGAATTGTGACGGGCGTCAGCGGCGGGCCGATCCCCGCCGCCCGTGATCTCAAGCGAGCCGCTGCGCGATCCGGCAACAGCATGTTCCTCGAAGCTCTCGGCGTGGCCCAGCTCGACGCCGGCCAGAGCGGCGATGCGCTCCAAAGTCTCGATGCCGCTTCAAAAATCACGTCGCCTCCGCTGGTCGCGCGCCGCATCGACCTCGAACGAATCGCCGCACTTCAAGCGCTCGGACGTGCCGACGAGGCTTCCATCGTCGCGACATCTGGCGCGGCGGATTCGCCGGCAGGGCCGCTGCGCAATCTTTTCTTGAATGCTTTGGGAGCGGCGCCAACGCCAGTGCCAACGCCCACGCCGATTGCTCTCACGGAGCCCGCGCCGGAACCCACGTCAAAGCCAACACCGACGCCGACACCTCTACCTACGCCGACTCCAACACCACTGCCGCCCCCGCCGGTTCCAGACTTGCAGCCATGAGCAACTACGAGCGGGCGCGGTTGTCGTCGCGGGCACAAGAGTCTGTGCCGGTGCGGATGCGCGAGATCGAGATCCAAGCGCGCCTGTTTGCGGGTGAATTCGGAACGCGATGGACGACGAGTGCGGGAGTTGATGTTGAGGTCATGCATTTCGGCGAGTGGAATCGCGAAGCGGGGCCGGATTTTCGCGCTGCGCGGCTTCGGTTTGCCGACGGCACCGAGCGCGACGGAGACATCGAAGTTGATACGGATCCGCGGGACTGGGAAAACCACGGTCATGCCCGCAACCCTGCCTACGCCGGCGTCGTACTCCAGCTCTACGTCGAGACCGGCGGCCCGATGGCATTTGCGCGAACGTTTGAGAATCGCGAAGTTCTTCAAGCGCGCCTTGACTTGGAGCAGTCGCCGCCCCGCGCGCTCAACCGGCTCCCGGGCACTGTCGAGGTCTCCGTTGCCCGCGCGATGATCGAGGACGCTGCTGATTTTCGCCTCCGCCAAAAACTCCGTTCCCGCGCCCAGGCCGTATCGCTCCACGGCGCCGACGGCGCGCTCTTTTTTGCCATCGCGACCGGGCTCGGCTACAAAAACAATTCGATTCCCTTTCTTCTCGTGGCGCAGAGAACCGGACTCCGCATCGCAGCCTCGCCGTCCGGGCAAGCCCGTCTGCTCGGCCTCGCAGGGTTTCTCGAACCTCGCACGTTCGACACGGCAGACGACGTGACGCGGGATTATCTCAAGCCGCTTTGGGACGAATGGTGGACGATTCGCGACCAGATGACGCGCCTCGTTCTGCCGGCCTCGATGTGGAGATTTGCCGGACTGCGCCCGTCGAATCACCCCCATCGGCGCCTCGGTGCGCTCGGGGCGACGGCGAGGCGGTTTGACCGTTTGCGTGCTGCGAGCCAAAAAGATGGCATTGAGGGGTTTCAGGATTTTTTCACGTCGCTCACCGACGACTATTGGACGCGACACTGGAATCTCTCCGCGGCGCGGCTGGATCGCGATCTGGCACTTGTCGGCGCAGACCGGGTTCGCGATTTGGCGATCAACGCCTTCGCCCCCGGCCTTCCTATGGAGGCGGCGCGTGCGGCTCTCGAAAAGCTGCGCGGCCCGACCGCCAGCGGCAAAATCACACGTGCCTGCGAGTGGCTGGTGGGAGCGGTCGATCCGAAACTGATCCGCAGCGCGCTGCACCAGCAGGGTTTGATCCAGCTCTACAATGATTTCGGGTTTCTCAGTCCGCTCGAAGCTTGGGGAAAAATCCGCTCCGGGGCTTGATGGGCGCGAGCTGCCGGACGCGCTTGGGGGATTGAAAGTGCCTCGGCGCACTTCAAAGCTTAAAAATCATCCTCCGAAAACGCCCGTTGGAGCTACCGCGCATTCGTAAGTTTAGGCAGTCCGGTAATGCGTTCTCCGGGCCAGATGTTTTTTTTGGTGAACCAGCCTTGAGGCATTTCCAAGGCGTAGGCGATCTGCGGGAAAGCACTGCGGACTGGTTTTTCGTTGAAGGGTTCGAGCTCGTGGATCTCGGCGATAGTCCCGTTTGGTTCGATGTAGGCGATGGCAAGCGGGATGCGGGTGTTTTTCATCCAAAAAGCGGTGGGGCCTGTTGAGGGCATAACAAAAAGCATGCCGCGGTTGTCTTCGAGGGACTCGCGAAACATGAGGCCGGCTTCGCGCTCGTGATCCTCATCGGCGATCTCCGCTATCACTGTCTGGGAGCCGATTCGCAGGGTCGTCGTGGGCAGAGTCGGCTGGGCTGTGGTTTGTGCATAAGCGGTGCTGGAACAAAGCGCGGCGGCGAGGGCAAGAAGAAAAAGTTTCATCAGAAAAACAAATTTAGTCGAATCTGTTGACAGATGCGACCGGGATTTTGCAACCTCTTGACTGCTGTTGATCCATGTTTACAAATTTG
>JBBRHN010000332.1:0-3070 GCA_038222685.1 Chthoniobacterales bacterium
TCGATGAAGGGAGCGCCATCGCCGCTGCCGTCGAGGTGCATGAAAAAATAGACGAGGAGGTAGGAGGTGAAGTAGAGGCTGTGTGACTCGGCGGGGTTCGCGGCGAGAATCGCGTTCCATTCTTCGTTGCTCATCCAGAAAAGTTTTCCGAGCGGATAGGGCTCGGGAACGGCACCGCGTTGTTTGAGGGAATCGATATAATCGCGAAGACCGGTTTTGGCGGTCGAGACACGAAAGACGCCGAGGCGGAGCGGGAGAATGTTGGTGTATTCTGCGGTGCCCTCAACGACCCACTGCGGGAGAATGGGCAGCCATGCGTTCATCATTTGGTGGGTGAGTTCGTGAACGAGCGTGTCGGAGTTGTAGTCCGTACTTTTGGTGTAGCTCTTGCCCATGGGACGAATGCCGAGGCTTTCGAAGGGGATGATAAAAAGCTGACGCGAACGAAAATAAACGCCGCCGCTGTTTTTCGGTGCGCCCTCTTCTTCGTAACGGGCCCGCGAAGGCACGAGCAGGGCTTTGAATCGGTCTCCGCCTTCGGGCTTGGGATCGATGTTCCAAGGCAGGGCTTTGAGCAACTCGTGTGTCGCTTCAAAATTTCTCGCGACGTCGCGCAGGAGCGTTTTGGTCAGCTTGCCCTCGGACGTAAATTCGAAATGTTTGGTGCGGTAAACGGCGAGTTCGTCCGTCTCGCTGACGACCTCGACCTCAACGCTGTTGCCCTCCACGCCAATGCGGTCGGGCATTTGAGCGAATGCCGCAGGCACAAACGCAAACGCTAGAGCGATGAGGCTACTCTTCAATGAAAACATCCATTTGTTGGCCGACATAAACCGGGAAGGAGGGAGTGGGAAACGAGAAGATAACCTGAAGCACGCGCGTGTCCACTCGTTCGACGCTCTCGCCGGTGAGTGACCGTTTGGGGAGGATATAGGGTTCGATGCGGACGAACTCCAGTGGAATCGCCTCTTCGCGGCTGCCTTTGAGAAACGCGACAGCCTTGCACCCGGGACGCACGCGCGGGGCGTCGGATTCATCCACATCGGCGCGGAGTTGGAGAGTGCGGATATCGCCGAGGAGGATGGCTGGATCGGTGGCGTTGACGACGGCGTATTCGCCGGAGCGGATGTTGACTTGGAGAATTGAACCTTCGCGGGGCGCACGCACGGTGAGGAGGTTGAGAGCGACCTGTGCGGCGTTGAGTTGCGCGCTGGCCAGCGCGAGATCGGCACGCGAACGCTCCAGTTGCCGCTGAGCTGTTTGCAGTGCGAATTCGTTACGGCGCAACTCGTCCACACTCGACACGTTTTTCTCCCGGAGCTTGGTGGATCGATCAAATTGGTCCTGGCGATCCGCGAGAAATGTCTGGGCCTCCGCGACGCGGGCGCTTTCGACGGCGGCGCGGGCGGTCTGGGTTTTCACGTTGGCGTCGGCGTCCCGGGAGTCCATCTGGAAAAGCACGTCACCGTTTTTAACGAGATCACCGACGCGGACATTAACGGATTGGATGAGGCCTGCCACGGACGGGGCGATGCGGACATTTTCATCGACGCTTTCCACGATTCCTCGCGCGCCAACGGCTTGAGCGTAGGGGGACTGTGGAGGAGGGACGAGCGGTTGCGGCTCGGGCCCGCTTTGGCGGAGGCGCAGGACGAGAGCGACGACAGCGATAATGCCGATAACGGCGAGGTAAAACGTGGGGCGCTTAAGCATGGTGGTAGTTTTTGGGGTCGTCGAAAATGCCGGTCACCTTTCCGTCTTCCATCTCGGCAATACGATCCGCGAAGTGATAAATACGGCTATCGTGGGTGACGACAATCACGCAGCGGTCTGCTTGAAGAGCACTGGATTTGAGCAATTCCATGGTTTTCTGACCGCTGGCGGCGTCGAGCGAGGCAGTCGGTTCGTCGCAAATGACGAGGCGCGGGTGGTGAACAAGTGCGCGGGAAATTGCGACGCGCTGTTGTTGTCCGCCGGAAAGTTCGCGTGGGTAGGAGCGGGTTTTTTCTGCCAGTCCGAGATCGGAAAGCATGGTCGAGGCGCGACGCTCGGCTTCCTGCGGTTTCACGCGATTGAGAACAAGCGGGATGGAGGCGTTCTCGGCTGCCGTGAGCGTCGGGATGAGATTGAATTGCTGGAAGATAAAGCCGATGTTTTCGCAGCGAAATTGCGTGAGGGCGCGGTCTTTCATCGAGCGGATGTCGTGGCCGAAGACATTCACGCTCCCTTCCTCGCAACGAAGTGTGCCGCAGATGACGCTGAGCAATGTTGTCTTCCCACAACCTGAGGGGCCGACGATCATGAGCAATTCGCCGAAGCGGGCGTCGAGCGTTGCGCCCTTGAGCGCAAACGTGCGCGAGTCGCCAGCCGCAAAGGATTTGACGACGCCCTCGACGCGGATGGCTTGATTGGACTCGGGCTTCATCGAAAAACAACAGCCGGTTCGAGGCGCGCGATTTTGATGAGTCCGATGGTAGCAGAAAAAATGCAGATGAACGCGATGACGCCCGCGACGAAAGCGGGAACCTGCCAGGGCATGAAGAAAGGCGGTTGTTCCTTTGCTAGAACGGCGTTGCCGAACCACGAGACGAGGCCGACGCCAATGCCGTAGCCAATGAATCCAACCGAAAACGCCTGGAGGAGAACCATGCCGGTGAGCACGCGCATCGTCGCCCCCATTGCCTTGAGCGCTGCGAGGAAACGGAGGTTGTCGTAAACAAAAAGGTAAAACGTCTGACCCGCAATCGCGATGCCGACGATAACGCCGAGTAAAACAACGGTGCCAAAAGAAATCGGGATACCCGTGTTTTTTATATACCAAAACACAGTCATCCAAAACAGGTCGTCTTTAGCGATTGCGCGAATCCCGGGAAGTTTGCTGATACGCGCGGCGAGCTCGGCATTCGAGACGCCATCGACCGGGCCCGCGAGCACGTAGCTCAGTTGTTTGCGCGACGGTTTGGCATACTCCATCGCGCGGTCAAATGTTGTGTAGATATAAGGCTGTCCGAGAAAACTGCGGCTCACGTGACAAATGCCGACCACTCGGGCTTCCTTGTCGTTGATCTCA
>JBBRHN010000333.1:0-3066 GCA_038222685.1 Chthoniobacterales bacterium
TCGGGCTGGAGGGTGAGCCAGCGGGTGAGTTGGGCTTGATAGCTGAGCTCGATGACCATTTCTGCACCGACGGGTGAGAGGCCTTCGTCGGAGAGCGAGTTGCGGGCGCCGTTGCTGAGTTGGGCGTAGGCGAAGGCGAGGCCGATGGTGTCATCGTCGCGGTTGGGGATGAGGCCTTTGTAGGTGAGTCCGGTGTCGAAGTAGAAGTTGATGAAATTGCGATCCGATTCGGTGAAGGCGATGCGCCCGAACCATCCGAGTCCCTGGTCGGATTTTTCGAGGGTGACGGGCGATTTGAAACTCTTTGCGTCTTTGCTCAAGCCTGCGGGTGAGGGGACTTCGGGGCTGGGTTCGCGGAAGAGCATTTGATCAACGATGCCGTAGAAGCCGTAGTTTCCGGACGCCGTAGAATCTGTGAGGGCGTCGGCGTTTTGTCCGGTTTGTGCCCATGCGCCGACTTTGAACTGGCCGGGGAGTCCGGTCTCGGCATCGCGTTGGTTCCAGCGGAATTGGGCTTCGTTCATGAACGTGAAACCGGTTTGTGCATCGAGGCGCCAGCGAAAGCCGTGGCGGTTGACGTTTTGCGCAAAGACATTGCCTTGAAACGCGGCGGTTTGGAACGTGAACCAATCGACGGGATTGAGCGCGATGCGGGCTCCGAGTGCTCCGACGGGAAATCCCGGTCCGCCTTCCGGCATGTTCATGGACGTGAATGGCGGCCATCCGAACGTGGCGTTGATGAAGAGACCGGCGTAATCGGAAATCGTAAACTCCGAATCCGCAGCGAGTTGACCGAGACGGATCGAGATTTTGTCGTCGAGGAGGTTTTGTTGGAACCAGAGGTCGAATAAGCGGAGTGTGCTGAATCCGGCGATGTTGGAGACTGTGAGGAAATTTCCGACCAAATCCTCGCTCGCATCGCGCCCACTCAACCAGAGCCATGTCGTGCTCACGCTGGCCCCTTGCCAGCCAATGGCTTTTTCGAGGTCGATTGTCACTCCGAAGTCCAGCAGGCCGGTGTAAACGGTGCCTTGTTTGATTCCGCCCGACGTATTGCCCCAGACCTCTGCTGTGTAACTGGCGAAAAACTCGACTCCGCGTTCGCACATATCCGGTCGCACCTTGCACCAATCGCCTATCATGTGGGGTTGGTTCATCCATGGCTCGGAATTCGCGGTCGCGTCTGCGAGCTGGGCTTGAACGGGCGCAACATGCAAACAGACAAACGCGACGATTGGCAGGATTCTTGCAAAAATAGCTTTCACGCGAGTTGGTCTCCCTGAAAAACACAACCGAGTCAATTTAAATAATGCGACTGCAAGTCAATTGCATGAAAGACAACGCCAGTAGATGCTGAATTCCGTAAATTCTGTCTAAAAACTCTTTTCGGTTTTAATGAATCTCAATCGGGCACTTTGGCATAGCGCGGAGAAAGGCACGTCCGTAGGGCTTGGTGACGATGCGGCTGTCGAGGATGACGATGGTGCCGGTGTCAGATTTGCTACGGATGAGGCGTCCGACGCCTTGGCGGAGGCGGAGAATGGCCTCGGGGAGGGAGTAGCTCTCGAAGGGGCGTCCGCCGGTGGCCTCGATGGCTTCGAGGCGGGCTTCTGTGAGAGGATGGTCGGGGGTGGCGAAGGGGAGGCGGGTAATGATCACGCTGGAGAGCGCATCGCCTGGCACATCGACGCCGGTCCAAAAGCTGGAAACGCCGAAGAGAACGCTGTGCGGGTCTCCGCGGAATTCGCTAATCATGCGCTGAGGGGGCATTCCGGAGCCTTGGACGAGAAGGGTCCAGCCTTTTTTGGAGAAATGGGATTCCATGGCCTCAGCGACAGCGCGCATGGTTTGGTAGCTGGTGAAGAGAACGAAGGCGCGGGCGAGGCTTTTGTCAGTGAAGTGAGCGATCCATTTTTCGAGGGCTTTTTCGTAGCCGGGATCTTTGGGTTCCGGCATCTGGCGGACGAGGTGGAGCTCCATCTGGCGTTCGTAGTCAAACGGGCTGCCGATTTGGAGGGGAGGGACTTCCTCGGCGCCGACGCGTTGGCGGAAGTAGGCGAGATCGGGGGTTCCAACGGAGAGCGTGGCACTGGTGAGAACGGTGCAAGCACCTTCGCGAAAGAGGAGACGCCCGAGGGCATCGGCGAGATCGACGGGGGCGGCGCGCAGGGAGCAGAACTGCTCGCGGCGTCCGCTTTGCTCGACCCAATAGACTTGATCGGGTTGGTCGATGCTGAGGAAATCGGAAATCGCGGCGCGTGCGCTGCGGAGCTTGCGGGCGGCGTCCTGGAGTTCAGCGGTGCTCGTTTCGTCTTTGCATTTCGCGGCCTCGGTGCCGACGAGTTCGCCGAGTTTGGTGAGGGTGGAGCAGACATCGCCGCCGTCGACGAGGCCGGCTTCGCGGATGCGGCATTCGCGTCCGCGCTTGAACGTGCATTGGAGGGCGACCTTGTCGAAAAAACTATCCGTCGTTGGGAGCATCTCGGCGACCGCTTTGCAGGCCGGGCCATTTTTGAAGGTCTGAAAGAGGCCTTTTTTTGTTCGCGGATTGTAAAGTCGCTGCATGACGCGGCGAAGTCCGAGTTGGGAGACTTCCATGCCGATGTGGCGGGCGGCAACCTCCTCGATGGTGTGGGCCTCGTCGAAAATCACGAAATCGTTGGCAAAGAGGAGTCCGCCGGTGCGATTTTCCGCATCATCGACGGCACCGAGAAGGGTAAAAAAAAGCGCGTGATTGAGGATGACGACATGGGCCTGACCAACGCGGCGGCGGAGGGCTTGATAGTGGCAACCCGAGGCCGGGCCGCATGTCTTCGGCGTGCAGAGGTGTTGCTCGCTGCGGACTTCGTCCCAGACGAGGGGATCGGGTTGTTCGAGGAAATCGCTGAGCGAACCGTCTTTTGTCGTGAGGCTCCATTCGCGAATACGCTGGAGTTCGCTGCTCTGATCGGGGGTGAAGAGATCGGAGGATTGGTGAAGGGCGCGGGCGAGGCGGGTGGTGCAGAGGAAGTTCTGTCGGCCCTTCAAGAGAATAGCTTCGAACTCGTCGGGGATGAGTTTTTGAAC
>JBBRHN010000334.1:0-3053 GCA_038222685.1 Chthoniobacterales bacterium
CATTCCGCAGGCGGCGAGCAGCTCCGCGCGGGCAAGAAAATCGCGCCGATCCACGTCTTTTCCGCCGGCAAGCAGATTCCGCATGGTGACCTCCATAATGGGCAGAATCGGTTTGTCGGCCACCGCCGGGTCAGCTTTGAATTTTTCCAGCGCGCACGCTACCATATCCAAATTGACATTCGTCGGTGGCCGAAAGCTCCCGCGTTCCACTAGGATAGCTTTTTTGTAAAGCACCTCAGTTGGCTGAAGAACTTCGCGATCTGCACCGAACATCGCCGCCCCGCTCAAGCCAAGCTGCACGAGTTGAAGAGCCATCAAGCGATTATCGACATTGCGAAACTCGATTCCGCTAAACTCAAGCATGTCGATTTCGATGCGGCCTGTCGTGAGCATGTCCAGGAGCGATTCGACGAGTTTCTCAGGCGTGTGATGGAGGAAAAACGCGCCGTAGCAAAGGTTCACTCCAACGATGCCGAGCGCCTCCTGTTGGAGCGAAGCCTCCGCGTCGAGCATTCGCACGTGAATGAGAATCTGACTGGGCTCGTCGCGCGGACGGCTTTGGAATTTAATTCCCATCCACCCGTGGCATTCGTTGCCGCCTTTAAAACTCCGTGCCACGACCGTATCGGCAAACGCAAAAAACGCCGTCGTGTCTCCGCGGTCCGCGCTCAGGCGGTCAATGTCCAAGTCAAGTTCGCGGTCAAGCATCGCCTGCAAACGTCCCTTCGAGACATACCGTTCGCTCTGCCCGTAAATGGCATCGCTCACTTTCATGTCATAAGCGGAAATGCTTTTCGCAATCGTGCCCGCCGCTCCTCCCACCCGGAAAAACCAGCGCACCACTTCTTGTCCCGCGCCAATCTCGGCAAATGTCCCATACCAGCTCGGATCCAAATTGACTTTCAGCGCTTTGTTGTGCGTGTCGACGGCTTCGATTTTCATCGCGTTTGCGTAGCAGATTCCATGCTCACCCGGCGATGCCTTTCTTGCAGCGTTGTAAAAATCAACACCCAGAAAAACGCCCGCGTCCCTTCGTGCGACACATACGCAGACAGAAATACCAGCATCAGACACTGCAAGAGCAGGCCTGGGAGCAAATTCGCACGGGCAGCCGCTCCCGCTGCTCGCAGTGCCAACCGGAACTTCACAGCGTATGATTCAGCCTCTCCCGATTTTCCTTCATTCGAATCATCTCGCAGAACCGCAACATGAGGCAACCCCGCCAGGATGCAATGCTTTGGTGGAATTTGCAATGCTCTCACGATTCATTGTTTTTGTGTCGGGAGTTCTTGCATCACCCGCGAACAAATCTCTAGTTTAATCAAAGATGAAAAGTAACGACCGCCGATTTGTCTCAGATGCGATTTTCGCATTCCCTCGCCTCGCAACGAGAACTGGCGAGTCGACGCTTGGCGTCGCAATCGTGGTCTCCTGAATCCGTTCCGCCGCATGCCGTTTACCCCCACTCTCCGGCTCCTTGCCGCATTCGCTTTTTTTGTTTTCGCCGCATCCGCTATCGCGAAGGAGGTGTCCCTGCAATCCGCTTGGAACCTTGCCGAGGCAAATCTCTTCAATGATTCGAACAAGGTTTTTCGCGACCTTAAAGGCCAGCCGGGAATTGATGAACGCGAGCGGGCTTTTGGCGAAGCGGTGACTTATCTGAATGTTCAGCCGCGCACGCCACAGAACATCGCGCTCGCGCAGGAACTCCTCAAAACGCTGACGTCCGGGGAGGATATGTATCCTCAATTGGCGGGATTTTATCTCGCGAGAATTGACGAGGATTACCTTACCCCGCCCGAACCCGAACGTGCGAAGGCGGCTTATCTGGAGCTACTTCAACGTCGGTCAGGAAATCCTCTCGTGGAGAGCGGCGCCGTGCGTCTCGCGCTGATGGCCGGGCTCTCTGCATCCGACCCCGAATCGCTACGGGAAGCACTTCTTGCCACAAGACCTCTCGCACAAAATCTCCTCACTCGAGAGGGTCGCCGCGATTTTCATCTCAATCTCGGCCTGGCGCTTCTCAAAGCTGGCGACCTCGATACAGGGCTCGAAGAACTGCTTGCAGCGGACGCCGAGGGGATTACGCGCCGCTTGAGCGAACGCGGTGCTTGGGTCGCCATCGCCGAAGCAGCCCGCGTCACAGACAAGAAAGAAATCGCCACAAAATATTACCGGAAGTTTCTCGAAAAATACGGGCGTGACACGCGTTCTTTTACGGTCGAGTTGCGCTTGAAGGAGTTGGAGAAGCCCCAGCCATGAAGGAACGAATTCTTAACGCAATCGGCATCGGACTGCTCGCTATTTGCTTTGTGGTCGCCCTCGGGCGAATCCTCTGGCCGAAGGAGCGCGGGAGCACAGGCGAAGATGTCGTCACGATTCGCATCGCCCACTGGCAACTCGAATCCGGCGTGCGCGAGGCGATCAACGCGATGGCCCGCGAATACGAAAAACTCCATCCCGACGTGCGTATTCAGCAGATTCCCATCCCTGAACGCATTTACCCGAACTGGCTTATCACACAGCTCATCGGTGGCACCGCCCCTGACATCATCCAAATCGGAATGGGCTCGACTGAGGAACGCATCGCTCGATTTTTTGTGCCCCTCACCGAGCTTGTTGAGCAACCCAATCCCTACAACAAGGGAACCGAGTTGGAGAAAGTGCCCATGCTCAACACCTTTTTCGACGGAATGCAGGGCGGTTATCAGGAAACGCTGCTCGAATATTATTCCGTCCCGCTCAGCGGCACATCGATTCGCGTTTATTACAACCTTGCTCTTCTTAAAGAAATTACCGGCTCTGCAAAACTGCCGACGAGCTATCGCGAGTTTATCGACCTGTGCAAGGCGACTGTGGCGTTCGCCAAGGCGAATAACCGCACCATCGTGCCAATCGCCGGCTCGAAATATAACGGTCCTCTGCTCATGAATGCTCTCTTCGCTTCGCAAACCCAGAAGCTCATGGATCAACTTTCGCCCACGGGAACGCTCGTCACGGATCCCACACTCACGATGGAGTGGCTCGCACAGAACAAATGGTCGCCAAACTCC
>JBBRHN010000335.1:0-3051 GCA_038222685.1 Chthoniobacterales bacterium
GAAAACGAGCCGCCGGGTTTGTGCACGACTTCCTGGCACGCACCCGATCCCACATGGCGCGGCTTTGCATGGATGACGTCGATGCCGTTTTTCAAAAGCGTAAACGCTTCGCGCAGAGTGCGGGGAGGTTTGGCTTTGAGCAAAAACTGCATTTGATCCGCCAACTCGTCTACGCGTTCCAACCCCAGCGCCATTGCCATGCGGCGGCGCGAGCCCATCGTGTTGATCGCCAGCGGAAATGTTGAGACTTTGCCATCGATAGTCGGCTTCTCAAAAACGAGCGCCTTGCCGCCACCGACGGACTTCATTTGCCGGTCGGCGATCTCTGTGATCTGCAATTCCGTCGCGACGGGTTCTGTGATTCGAACGAGCTCGCCAGCCGAATCCAGTCGCTCGCAAAAAGCGCGGAAGGACGGATACGACATCTTAGTGTGCGCGAGCTGGGATGCCGGACGGTTCGGCGACGGCGACGGTTGGTTTCTCGCGCAAGCCCGCCGAACGAATCTCAGCGCGCAGCCAGCAGAGGACGCCGCTCCACACGACCTTCAAAACTTTGGGCGTGGGCTCGAATCCGGAGACAAGAGTGCGCTGTCCGAGATTGCGATCTCCATAAACGCCTGCGGCTTGGCGTTTTTCTGCAATTTTCGCGAGCCGTCCACTGTAGAAAGCCATCAAGCGACTGACGATGCCATCCACGGGGCCATCGAAGGGAAAGCGCTCAAAGCCGCCTTTCGGGCAAATGCACAACTCCCGCACCGGGCCGAAAAAGAACAAGCCGAGATCGAGAAGGAATGCAGCCCGCATCAATTCGAAGTCGCCGAGGTAATGATATTTGTCGCGGTAGAGCGCGCGAAACCATCCGTGATACGAGCGCGAGAATCGGGCGTTGATGTCCTCGTAATCCACAGGAGTTCCATTTTTTTCAGCGGCAATTCGATTCACTGCGGACGAGACCGTCCAAGCGGAGTAATCGAGCCCCTGACTGTATAGAGGGTCCATAAATCCTGCCGCGTCGCCGACCATTTGCCAACCTGGGCCTGCAATTTTTTCCGAGAAATAGGGAAGCGCAGAATACGCCTTCACGTCGCCTTCGACGGGCTCGGCGTCCGCGAACAATTCGCGCCCGATCGGATGCGCCAGCAGATGGGCACGCAAACGCTCGACGAGGCGATCCCCCGCCGGCGGCGTGAAGAGCCGCTCATCATAAACAAGACCCACGCTGGTATCCCCGCCCTTGAGCGGAATGATCCAACACCACCAGCCGTAGCCCGTCAGATGATTGGTCGCCGCTGTGCGGCTCGTTTGGCAAGCCCGTGCATAGTCCGGATACCGCGTGCGCAGCTCGTGGCCATCGAGGTCTTTCACGTTGCGGAAGCGCGCCCAGATCGAGTTGGTCGGATGTTCTTTCAGCGGCTTGAGGATGTTGAACTTCCGCGCGAGCACGGTCGCGCGTCCGCTCGCATCGACGATCCATCGCGCCTGCAGTTCGCGCTTTACGCCTTCGGCTTCGATCACGACGGATTGGCCGGGCTCAATCGATACGACCTTCGCGGGACGAAAAACTTCAGCACCTGCACCTGCCGCCAAGTCGAGCACATGTTGATCGAGAACCTCTCGATCGACTTGATATGAGGGCAGCTTTACTTGATAGAACGAACCCATCTCGCCACACGCGGAAAAGTCATCATTTGGCCCGCTTGCAAACCAAAATCTCAGTCCCTGTTTCGAGATATGGTGATTGTTCAAATGCGAAGTCAGCGCGAGGCGTTTGGTGAGAAAACTTCCGCTCACCTCCGTGGTGGCTTCACCGACCTTGCGGTCAAAGGCCTTTGAACGCTCGATGACAGCGACCCGCAGTTCCGGGTGTTCCCGACGCAGCAACAACGCCGTCGCTGCTCCCGAGAACGCCCCTCCGACGACCACCACATCAAATGCATCGCTCATAATTCGTATTTGTATCGCAGAATCGCGCAGTGTGCAAACGTCATGCCGCGCAAGATTTCTTCAGCCAATCCGCAAACTCGTTTTCGTCGATGGCACTCGCTGCGAGAGCGAGCGTTTGCAGGACGACCTGCTCCTCCGGCGCTTGAAACGAGAGCCCGTTGGCTTCGAGAAACAACGCGGCGGCCATGAACCCGCTCCGCTTATTACCGTCAAGAAATGGGTGGTTCTTTACTATCCCCGAGGCATAAGCCGCTGCGAGTTCGTAAAGCGTCGGCGTTCCATAGGAATACAAGTGCTGGGGCCGGTGCAAAGCGGACTCCAGCAAGCCTTCATCACGAACGCCGTCCAACCCCCCAAATCTTTCCAGCATCTCGGCGTGGAACGCATGACAATCTGCGGAATCGATCCAAATCGGCTCGTTCATTTCGCCAACTCCCGCAGGGCATTTCGGTAGCGACTCATCAAGCGCTCGGCGATCACCATTTTTTCCTTAAAGCCCGCTCGATCCGGCGTGACTCGCAACGAATCCTC
Organism: Chthoniobacterales bacterium; assembly: GCA_038222685.1. GTDB lineage: Bacteria > Verrucomicrobiota > Verrucomicrobiia > Chthoniobacterales > Terrimicrobiaceae > JBBRHN01. The sequence continues at coordinate 2,476 of JBBRHN010000335.1, forward strand.
CGGTGCTGCCGTGAGATACAGGGTGGCTCCTTCCTCGACTTTTAAAACGCTGAGGGCTTCTTTGTTAAGGACGATCCCAAGCGAATTTCCGATGCGGCGAACTTTGGTTTCAATAGGCATGTGATAACACTAGTTGTCACGCCCGGTTTTGTCAAATCAATCTCCCGCAACGAGCGCGTAGCTGCAAATCCCCGCATTCGTGCCCTCGGAGATGACATGGATTTTTCGTCCGTCAGCAGAAAATGCGATGGCCTCGGCCTGCTCGAGTCCATGGCGGCGGAGGCGTTCAGGTTCTCTCGCTAATGCAGCGGCCCAGGATTCGCCTGGACGCCTCGCGAACAGAAAAACGCGCGCGTAAGTGAGCACTGCGGCCATTCGACCGTCCGGGCTTAAGCTTAGACCAGTTGGCTGTCCCGCGTAAGGCCCCTTCCAGGGATCTGCAGGCGGCAGGTTGACCTCGCCGAGGCGACGCGCCGTGATCGGTTCTTTTGTCGCGGTGGGTCGCAGAGGGACTTCGTAGAGCACAGGCGGCGATGTTCGTTTGGAAATCATCAAGACCTTTCTCTCCGTCGCATC
>JBBRHN010000336.1:0-2999 GCA_038222685.1 Chthoniobacterales bacterium
CCGATCCGCGTGCAATCAATGCTCACCAGCGACACGATGGATACAGCCGCGTGCGTAAGCGAGACGCTCGGCCTCGCCGCCGTCGGTTGCGAAATTGTCCGCATCACCGCACCCACGGTCAAAGACGCGGCCAATCTGGAAAAAATCCGCGCCGAACTCGCGGCCAATGGTTGCGATGTCCCGCTCGTCGCAGACATCCATTTCAAACCGGACGCCGCCATGGAGGCTGCGAAGTGGGTTGATAAGGTTCGCATCAATCCCGGCAACTTTGCCGACTCAAAAAAATTCAACATCCGCGAGTATTCCGACGAGCAATACGCCGCCGAGATCGACCGCATTCGCGAGCGTTTCGGCCCGCTCGTACAGCTTTGCAAAGCCCGTGGCATCGCCATGCGCATCGGCACCAACCACGGCAGCTTGAGCGATCGCATTATGAATCGCTACGGCGACACGCCGCTCGGCATGGTTGAGAGCGCGCTTGAGTTTGCCCGAATCGCCCGCGATCTCGGCTACCACGATTTTGTGTTCTCGATGAAGTCGTCCAATCCCAAGGTCATGATCGCGACGTATCGACTCCTCGCCGCCCGCCTGGAAGCCGAAGGACCGGATTGGAACTACCCGCTTCACCTCGGCGTGACCGAAGCCGGCGACAGTGAAGACGGACGCATTAAGAGCGCCATCGGCATCGGCAGTCTCCTCGCTGACGGTCTCGGCGATACTGTGCGCGTTTCTCTTACCGAGGACTCCGTTCACGAAATTCCCGTCGCCCGCGCCCTCGTCGCTCTCGCCGAAAATCGCGCCGCTTCTCCGCAACTCACGGCCTGGCCGTTTGACCCTTTTTCTTACACTCGCCGCGCTTCCGAACCCCTCGACGTCGGCGGTTTCGTCATCGGCGGAACGGAAACCGTCCGCGTCGTCGTCCACCAACACACTTACGAGAAGCTCGCGCACAAACTCGCCGGCCTTGGCGACTATCAGCCCGAAATCGTCCTTGAACAGAGCGGCGTCATCGAACTCGACCCGCGCGACGAGGCCGCCATTGAAAGCGTCAATGGGTCGCCCGACGCGCTCTTCATCACCATTCCCGACTCCTGCGAACTCTCCGTCATCGGGGCCTACCGCCTCCTCGCGTCGCGGCTCGAACCCCGGCATCCCATCCTCCTCAAAGACCGCTTTGCAAAAAACGGAGGCGAGTTTTTGGAAAATCTCCTCACCGCCGCCACCAACATCGGTTCGCTCCTCTGCGACGGCATCGGCGACGCCGTGCTCGTTCAAGGCGAATCCGCGCCCGGCCAATCTGTCCGCATTGCCTACAACATCCTCCAGGCCGCGGGTGTGCGAATTTTCAAAACCGACTACGTCGCCTGCCCAAGCTGCGGCCGCACGCTCTTCAACCTCCAAGAAACCACCGCCCGCATCAAAGCGGCCACGTCGCACCTCAAAGGCGTCAAAATCGCGATCATGGGCTGCATCGTCAACGGCCCGGGAGAAATGGCCGACGCCGACTTCGGCTACGTCGGCGGTGCACCCGGCAAGGTCAACCTTTACATCAGCAAAACCCCCGTTAAATTCAACATCCCCGAAGGCGAAGCCGTGCAACGCCTCGTCGATCTCATCCGCGAAAACGGACGCTGGATCGACGCCCCCGAACCCGTTCCGGCCAACGGCCAAACTTAGCCCGTCGGTGCCCTTAAGAAAATCCCCAAACAGGATTCGGCCAAAAATTCCAAAGACAAAATCCTTGCGCCTCCGGCTCACGTCGTTTAACTCTTCCGACTGCCTTTCATCCGGCATCAAGCGCGGTTAGCTCAGCGGTAGAGCACTACACTGACACTGTAGGGGTCACAGGTTCGAACCCTGTATCGCGCACCACCCCCTCATTATCAGCATGTTACGCAAGCAGGGTGACCTCAGGGCGGCAAAACACATAACAAACTCATAACAACCCTAATCTAGGGTTTGAACTTTGTGTTATGACAGTTCGATCAATGACGCACGCCCTTTTGCCCTCCGTCCAAAGCCTGCCAAGGCCTTGCCACGACACCTTGCCAGCTTCGCAGTGACAGTAAGAAAGGCGCATGTTACTTCTTGAGAGATGGAAGACAACGAATGGCTCCGCTTACCTGCCGAGGGTGACAAATGCCCCGTCACAGGACTCTATCGGAGTTCGCTCGCGGAAATTCTCGAGGAAAGAAATCCGTCAACCGGAGAAAAATACGTGCTTTCGGTCGAGCGGCGGAAAGAGGGAGCCGCCAGAGGGATTCGAATGATCAACAAGAAGTCACTTCTGAAATACCTCGAACGTAGCGCCCAAGCTCAAAATGGTTTGCGTTGGGCTGATCATATTCAGAATCCTTTTAGATACACTGCAGACGATGTCGTTGAAAGTCGCATGTTGTTTCAGGATTTTTTAAGCGCGGACGCCTTCATTTCCGATGATGCTTGGGACGTTGGCAATTTATCGAGCCGCACACAACGGATCCAGGCTCTGCTAGATAACGGTTCGCTCGTTCGGGTTAACTAAAATTCATCACGGTTCCGTTCTTCGGGGCAAACCGCCCCAACGAATAGCGGGACACCTTCGCAAGTTTTCTCCCGCCAAAGTCTGATGGTTGCAGGAAGTCGCCGATAAGCGAAGCTATGAAACGACCTGCAATTAAAGGGGGCGGCGGGTTTTGCAGAGAAATGGGGCACATGCAAGCCCTGCTCTCGGGCTTTCTTCAACGATCCCCGCCTGTCGTTTCTCAGATCGCCGCTGGCTTGTGACCGCTTCGTCGGAGTCCGGAATTCAGATGCCCTTGGCTACGCTCGACGTGCAGCCTGGCGACCTTACAAGCGAGCCACGCGTTCGCAATCTGGCAGCACACCGGTATACGTCACGATGGCCTGTCGTGAGAAAATACCTCGGCGCGCAATCGCTCGCATTCCGTTCATTGTCTGGGATCCATGCCAAAACTCGCGCAAACCGCCCGAACGCGATCTTCCGCATCCTCGCGTCG
>JBBRHN010000337.1:0-2991 GCA_038222685.1 Chthoniobacterales bacterium
GCGGCTCCCTCGGCGCGGAGTCGGGCTTCGGCCTCGGAGATTTGAGCCTGGGCGAGTTTGGCGAGAGCCTCGGTGGCCTCGGTGCGGCGGCGTTCGGCCTCTGCGGACTGGATTTTAGCTTCGCGGGCCTGTTCTTCGGCATGTGCGAGCGCATTGCGGGCAAGTTCGCGTTGGGTTTCCGTTTGCAGCAGCGCATCTTCGGCGGTCACACGCGCTTTTTCAGCGGCGTCGGCGCGTTCTGAGATTTTCCAGAAAGCGGCGACGGAGCCGGAGATGATGACGAGGAGGGAAGCGATGATGACAGCGGAAACAGCTCGATTGCGGAGAACAAGTTTGCGGATGAGCTCGATGGCGGAGACCGGGCGTGCGCTGATGACCTCTCCTTTGCGGTAGTGTTCGATGTCGGATTTGAGAGCAGCAACCGTGCGGTAGCGTTCGGCGGGTAAGTTGCGGAGAGATTTGAGGAGGATGATTTCGAGATCGGAGTCGAGCCGATGATTGAATGTTCTCGGCCGGGGCGGCTCGTGGTTTTGGAGTGCCTGAGCGTCGGCGACGATGTTGCCTGTGGCCTCGAAATGCCGGCGGCCTGTGAGCATTTGGTAGAGCATGGTTCCGAGGCTGTAAACGTCGGCGCGTTCATCAACGTTCTTGCTGGATTCCGCTTGCTCGGGGGCCATGTTTTCCAAAGTGCCGACGACGTTGCCGGTGACGGAAAGCGAATGTCCGGAGGCTTCCTTGTCGAGTTTTGCGAGGCCGAAGTCGGCCACGAGCGGCTCGCCCTCTTCGCGGAGGAGGATGTTGCCCGGCTTAAGATCGCGGTGAAGGACGCCGTGTTCATGGGCAAACTGAACCGCATCGCAGACCTTGAGAAAAAGGCTGAGCGTCTGCTCGACGGGAAGAATGCGGGTGGTTTTTGAGCGGGGCGTGGATTCCTCGGGTGCGGGCTCGGGCTCGGGGTTTTGACTTTGCGCGCTTTTTTCCGAACGAAGAGCCTGGATGAGGGATTTGATGTCTGGAGAAGCGGTGGTGGTGCCATGGGATTCCGCGCGGGTGCGTTCGTAGAGAAGGTCGGCGAGGGTGAGACCGTCCACGTATTCCATGACCAAAAACTGAATGCCCTCAAAGTCGCTCATTTCAAAGACGCGGCAGATGTTCCTGTGGGGGAGGCGGGCCATAATTTCGGCCTCGCGTTGAAAGCGTTTGAGTTGGGATTCTGAGGCGGTCTCGCTGGAGTGGAGAACCTTGATGGCGACGATGTTTCCGTAGCGATCCTGCGCCTTCCAGACCTTTCCCATGCCGCCAGTGCCGATCACGCAGAGGAGTTTGTATTTTCCGAGCGTCTGAGCGAACTGCGTGGTGACGACATTGTCGGCGCTGAGTTCGAGCGAATCGCCGATGAGGGCAGGGCGGACGGCGCGGAGGACGGGGATGGCGTCGTCGTGGCCTGGGAGTTTGAGTGCCCACAAGTAATCGAGATAAAACTCCACACGCGAGGTGTCCTCCTCGACACCCGGGCCGATGAGCCACACTTTACGCTCGAGTTCCGGCGGGAGTGTTGTGACTTCGACTCCGCTCCATTGGAAGTCGCTCAGATCCGGCTCTGTCTCGCTGTCGGCGCAAATCGCTTGCCAGCCCTCGGGGAGGTTTTTGATAAGGCTTTGGAGGGTGAAGTCGCAGACGAGCACCTCGCCCGGGCGTGCGATGCGCGAGAGCTCGGCGGCCATCTCGGGCGGTTCACCGATGGCAGTGTAGTGGAGGCTTGTCGAGCTACCGAGTGTGCCGACGAAGGTCTCTCCACTCCAAAGCCCGCAAGACATGGGCGGCATTTCTTTGCCCTGCCGGTAAAACCCCGAGCGAAGCTGTGCGACTTTTTCGATTTGATTGCAGGCCGCGCGAAGAGCGCGAACGGCGTGGTCGGAGAAATACCGAGGGGCACCGTAGAGGCCGACCACGCTTTCTCCCGCGACGTGGTGAACGCCGCATCCCGTTTCCAAAACGGCCTCAGCCGCTTCTTCGACGAACGAGTTGACCATCAGGCGGGTTTCCATCGGGGCGAGGTGTCCTGCTAAGTGCGCAATCCCGTTCAGGCGAGAGTGGGAGACAGTCATCCAACGGCGCTCTGGCTGCCGCGACGTGCGAAGTTCCTCCTCAGTTAGCATGTCCACGGATGTGCCGCTGACGTTTTCAAGGTGCCGATTAACGGATTCCGAGGTTGTGACTTCGTCGATGACGATATCGAGCACACCGCCCTCGCTGTAGGCTTTGAGTTCGAAAACCCGTCCCTGAGAGTCGGTGACCAGACGGTTGCCGGTCTTTGCACCGGTGGGGCGGCTGAAGCATTCGGAAATCTCACCGGACGCCCGCGCGGCCAGTGTCTCCAGCGGGGAGCCGACGAGCGAGCGTTTCGAAACGCCGAGATAGGCCGCCAGCGATCCGTTCGCGTAAAGAACGATGTCATCCGGGGAAATTCGAGCGACCATCGTTCGAAAAAACGGCAGGGAATCTGGCATTGCGTTCAGACTAGCAAACTTTTTGCTCCAAACGGAATCTTCATTTTTCTTGCGGCGGGTTTGAAATGAGGACGGGGTTAAGGCAGTGTTGTTTCTGGTGAAAGAACGAATTCTCATCGTGGACGGACACAGCATGATTTTCCGGTGGCCGGATCTGGCGAAAATGCATGCGGCGAAAACTTCCTCGGCTCGCGACGAATTGGTGCGGCGGCTCACGTCGTTGCAGGATGGATCGAATTGGACCGTAGTCGTTGTTTTTGATGGGAAAGGAGTAAAAGCCTCGAATCAAAGCGAGCCCGCAGGCATCCACGTTTTCTACTCAAAATCGGGTCAGACGGCGGACTCAATCATCGAACGCCTCGCGGCCAAATACGCGCCCGACTATGATGTGACTGTCGCCACCGACGACCGCCTCGAACGCATTACGGCCGAATCATTTGGCTCCAACTCGATTTCCTCGGACCAACTGCGCGACGAAATC
>JBBRHN010000338.1:0-2988 GCA_038222685.1 Chthoniobacterales bacterium
GGGCGAACCTCCCATTGCAGCGATATCGCTGAGCGGGCGGCAGAGGGCTTTCCAGCCTACGCGGGCCGGGTCGTGACTGCGGAGGAAATGCACGTCTTCGGCGACGCAGTCGGTTTTGAGAAGGAGGAGGTCGCGGGCACCGGGGATGCAAACCGCGGCGCAATCATCGCCTGGGCCAACGATCAAATCGGGGCTGCCGGGGAGATTGGGGAGAAGCCGGGCGAGGAGCGCGTCTTCGGGGTTGGATTTCATTGCGCGAGGTCGGGCCAAAGAATGGCAGAGAGGACAGTGAGACCGTTGAAGAGGGCGTGCAGTCCGATCGGAGCCCAGAGCGATCCTGTTTTTTCGTAAACGAGGGTGAGTGCGATGGAAAGGACGAACAGACCGGGCAGGGAGGCGAGGTGGCCGTGGATGAGGGCAAAAACGACCGAGGTGAAAAACATGGCGGCGAGGCGTCCGGCAAACTTGCGGCAGACGCCATAAACGCACCCACGGAAGATCAGTTCCTCGGCGATGGGAGCTGCAATGACAGCGACCGCGGCGACTGCGAGGCGTTCTTGCCAGCCGGGGTTCTCGAGGAGAAAAGTGACGATGGGTTGGGGTTCGGCGGACGGGCCGGAAAGTTGGTAGGCCACCCATTGAGCGAGGTAGATGAATGGGAAGGCGAGGAGGAGCGCGATGGGGATGGTGAGGAGTCCGGCTTTCCATTCTGCCCAGCGGAGGCCGAATGCGGCGATGGGGTTGAGCCCGCGAGCGACGAGGAACGCGCAGATGAAAAACGCGAGAACGGCGTAGAGAACGAGGCTGGAGAGGACAGCGTTGAGGTTGATTTGCGAAGGCGCGCTGGAGGCGGAGGCAAGCGCCATCCAAAGGAAAAGCGCGGCGAGTCCGAGTGCGAGGATGGCCTCAGGCAGACCCCAGTTGGCTTGCGGAAAGCGCGCGGGCTCACGCAGGGAGCTGGCGACGGCGCGGCGGACAAAGAACCCGGAGATCGCCGCCAGGAGGAAAAGAGCAATCGCCTGCTGGGCTGTGTTCACGCCGCTTTCGGCGTTGCGGCGCGCGTCGTGGCGGGCTTTTTGCGGACAGCCGGTTTGCGCTCTTCGAATTCAAATCCGACTTTGCCGGCTTCGAGTTTAAGGAAGGCAGAAAACGGACGGCCCTTTTTGGAGATGAAGCGCGGGATGAGATCGGTCTTGCCGGTCTCGATGAGTTTGATGACCTGTTCGTGGGGAACCTCGCGCTGGCAAAGGGTTTTGCCCATGCGGAATTTACAGGCGGGCACGTTATTACACTGCCATGCCGCGCCGGTGTCGTGGATGGTGCCGGTTTTACAGGCTGGACATTGGCCGATGGAGGGCAGGTTTGAAAAATCGATAGCCTGAGCGGAACTCTCGGAGTCGCCAAAATCGAAGGACTGCTTGAACTCGGCGTCGAGTTTGACGAGGGCGGCGAACGGGCGGCCGAGTTTGCTGCGGAAGCCTTCGATGGGGCCGACTTTGCCGAGGGTGAGGAGGGTTTCGACTTCCTCGCGCTCGAACTGGCGTCCGGCCATATTCTTCCAGATAATGGCACCGCATTTCGCGCCACACTCGAAGGCCTTGAAAGATTCTGTGAAGCCGAAGTGGCCGCATTTCGGGCACTTGACCTCGATCGGCTGGAAGTTGCCTTCGACGGTTTCCCCGGTGAAGTTTTTGGCTTTGTCGACGATGTCGTTGGTGAATGAGCGGATTTCTTCCATAAATTGCGGGCGGGGCATTTCGCCACGTTCCATGCGTTTAAGTTTGTGTTCCCACTCGCCGGTCATTTCCGGCGAAGTGAGCGCGGCGACACCGAGACCGCGGAGGAGAATGATGAGTGATAGTCCCTTCGAAGTGACGATGAGATCGCGGCCTTGGCGGATGAGGTAGCCGTCGAGAATGAGGCCTTCAATCGTCTGCGCGCGAGTCGCCGGGGTGCCGAGTCCGCGTTGGGACATGGCTTCGCGGAGTTCCTCGTCATCGACGAGTTTGCCCGCGCCTTCCATGGCGGAGAGGAGCGTTGCCTCGGTGTAGCGTGCGGGCGGCTTGGTCTCGTTGTCTTTGATTTCGACGGACTCGGTTTTTGCGGGTTCGCCGGGCACGAGCGGGCAAACATTTTGCTCGTCCTCGCCCGCTGCGGCTTTGCCGTAAACGGCTAGCCAGCCCGGGTCGGTGATGATTTTGCCATCAGTTTTGAAAGCTTCGCCGACGACGCGCGTGATGCGTGTGGTGACCTCAAATTGCGCGGCAGGAAAAAACGCGGCGACGAAGCGGCGGGCGACCATGTCGTAAACTTTGAGTTCAAAGTCATCGAGATTTTGGGTCGAGACGCCGGTGGGAATGATGGCGTGGTGGTCGGTGACTTTGGCGTTGTTGAAGATGCGTTTGTTCGGGCGGATCCATCCCGAGGATAGGGCGGTGCGGCCATGGGCGAGAAGGTCAGGCGCGTCGAGTTTGGTGAGTGCGGCCTTGACGTTGCCGACGGTGTCCTCTGGCAAATAGCGCGAATCGGTTCTCGGATAGGTAAGGACTTTGTGGCGTTCGTAGAGGGCCTGCGCGATTTGGAGCGTGCGCTTGGCGCTGAGTCCGAAACGCGAGTTTGCTTCGCGCTGAAGTGTGGTGAGATCGTAAAGCTGGGGAGCGATCTGCGTGGTCGGCTTTTTTTCTTCAGTGACCACGCCGGGCTGGCCGGTGCAGCGGGCGACGATGTCTTCGGCTTTTTGCCGCTCCCAGAGCCGTTCGGCGCGCGCGTCCTCGTCGGCACCTTTTTTAAATTTCTCGTCAAACCAGCGTCCGCGATACGCACCTGCGGCAACGCCGAAGTCGCCAAAGACTTCAAAAAACGGACGCGTCTTAAAGCCGCGAATCTTCTCTTCGCGTTCAGCCAGAATCGCGAGGGTGGGGGTCTGAACGCGTCCGACTGGCGTGAGTTGAAATCCGCCGCCTTTGGAATTGAAGGCGGTCATGGCGC
>JBBRHN010000339.1:0-2983 GCA_038222685.1 Chthoniobacterales bacterium
GTCAGTTCGCAACGCGCGTTGCTCGAAGAGGCTCGCAGCCTGACGAGTGAGGATGCGCTGAAGAGCCGAATCTCAGACGATCTCGCGCGACTTGGTTTGCTCGACAAGCCGCTGCAGTTTTCGGCAGAAACAATTCGGGGCGGGAGATTTGACACCGCGACGCTGGAGGGCAACGTGGTTGTCCTTGTATTCTGGTCCGCCGAGTCTCCTCACTGTCTCATCTGGCTACCGGACTTCATTCGTGCGATGCGGCAGATTCCGCAGGCGAAGGTTCGCATTGTGCTGATCGCGCTAGATTCCAGCCAGCAAGCGGTCGCAAGCCGCCTCGCGCAGTTGGGCATTCCGGAATGGACGACGGTTTGCGATGGCAAGGGTTGGGAAAGTCCGCTGGCCCGCCGCCTTGGGATCAACTCGCTGCCGACGGTCATCGTCCTTGATCGATCGGGGGTGGTGCGCTCGATTTCGGCACGGGGCGACTACGACTTGGTCATTCGTCGTTTGCTGCGCGAGTAGGGCATGGCTTGCGGGGAACGTGTTTAGCGGAAATACTGCGACGATGTTTGTGCGAATCCTTCCGGATCAAGCGGCCGGAAAACTTTTGGACTACGCGGTGCCCGAGCGAATGCGCTCGACGATCGGCGTGGGTTCGCGGGTTCGTGTGCCCGTGCGCACGCGGCTGCTGACGGCCACGGTGGTGGCTGTCCTTGAAGAGTCGGCATGGAAGGGGATTCGCGAGGTGGCGGAGCTTTTGAACGAGCGTCCGATGATCCGTCCCGTCCTGCTTGATCTGGCGAAGTGGATGGCGGATTACTATTGCTGTCCGATGGAGACTGCCGTGCGCAGCGTTTTACCGGTGGCGGTGCGGGATGGGCGTGTGAGCGACCGGCGGAGGAACGTCGCGGTGTTGGCGCGAGCGGTTACGGGCGAAGAAATGGAGGCCTTGGCGAAGCGGGCGCCGCGGCAGGCGGATGCGCTGCGGGTTTTGATGGCGAGTGACAAGCCGATGGCGGTCACGGCGGCGGCGAAAAGCGCGGGCGTGGCGGAGGGGGTTTTCCGGCTGCTTGAAAAGCGGGGCCTCGTGCGCATCGAGTCCACGGTTATGCCGCGGGATCCGTGCACGGAGAAATTTGTTTCACACGCCGAGTTGGTTCTCAATGCCGAGCAGGCGGTGGCATTGGACGGGGTTCATGCTGCGATGGATGCCCCGGGAAAACCGATGCTGTTGTTTGGTGTGACCGGATCGGGAAAAACCGAGATCTATCTTCGGGCAATTCGGAAGGCGGTGAACGACGGAAAAACGGCACTTGTTCTTGTGCCTGAGATCGCGCTGACGCCGCAAACGGTCGAGCGGTTCAAATCACGCTTCGCCGACATGCAAGAAAAGATCGCCGTGCTGCACAGCCATTTGTCGGAGGGGGAGCGGCATGATGAGTGGTATAAAATTCATAGCGGGGAGGCGAGGATTGTGATTGGTGCGAGGAGCTCAATTTTTGCGCCGGTGGAAAATCTCGGCATCATCATTGTCGATGAGGAGCACGAGACGTCTTACAAACAAGACGAGGCTCCGCGTTACAATGCGAGAGACATGGCCGTGCTGCGGGCTGCACGCGAAGGAGCCGCTGTGCTACTCGGCAGCGCGACGCCTTCGCTGGAGAGTTGGCACAATGCGACCACTGGCAAATACCAACTTCTGCGCCTTGATCAGCGCGTGGATGACCGGAGGATGCCTGTCGTGCGTGTGCTTGATTTGCGGCAGCAGGCGCGGCGCTCGCCGGAAGGCGGCATTCTCTCGGGACCATTGCGCGATGCGATGGAGGGCCGTATCGCAAAGGGCGAGCAGTCGATTCTTTTTCTCAATCGTCGCGGGTTCTCAACATCGATGCTCTGCGAGGCGTGCGGGTTTGTGGCCCAGTGTCCGGATTGCAGTCTGTCGCTCACCTATCATCGAGCGACGGAGCGGCTGGTTTGCCACATTTGCGGCCACACTGCGCGGGCACCGAAGGTTTGTCCGAAGTGCTCGGATCCCGGCATTCGGCACGCCGGAGTGGGAACGCAAAAGGTCGAAGAGGCGGTCAAGCGGGCATTTCCCAAAGCGCGGATTGCGCGGATGGATGCGGATTCGATGACGCGAAAAGACTCTTATCGTGAAACGCTCGGTGCGTTTAAGGAAGGCCGTATCGATATTCTCGTTGGCACGCAGATGATCGCCAAGGGGTTGCATTTTCCCAACGTCACCTTGGTCGGAATTGTGAACGCCGATCTCGGGCTTCATGTGCCGGATTTCCGCGCAGGCGAGCGGACATTTCAATTGCTCACGCAAGTCGCCGGACGCGCCGGTCGCGGCGAGATGGAAGGCGAGGTGCTTGTGCAAACATTCACGCCGTTCAGTCCGTCGATTCAGTTTGCGAGGCATCACGACTACGAGGGGTTTATGGAGCAGGAGATGGAGTTTCGGCGGAGCCTCTTGTTTCCGCCATTCGGCCGGATGGTGCTCCTCACGATTCGAGGAACGGTGCGCGAGCGGGCGGAGTTCGCGGCGGCAACGGTCGCTCGAAAACTCAAAGCGGCGGCGGGGGGGGGGATTCAGGTGAGCGAGTCGACTCCGGCACCTCTGGAAAAAGCCAAAACGTATTTCCGGTTTCAAGTCACCTTGCGAGGCCCGTCTTCGGTCGCGATGGCGCGGGTGATCCGGGGCGTTCTCGACGGGCTCTCGATGCCGGAAGAGGTTTTTGTGGCGGTGGACGTCGATCCCTTGCATCTTCTTTGACCGTGATTTTTTTATCCTCAGTTACGACGCGGTCGATTGAATGAAAGTTCCGCCCGTCGTCCATTTTCTAGGAAAGAATGCGATTCGGCTCGTCCTGTTGTTGATCTTCGTGGGCCTGCCGACGACGGCTTGGTATTTGCGCGAGGTGGGAATCGGATTCGGTGCGCGGGAGGCGCTTGCGCGGGCGTTGAGCAACGAGGTGGTGAACGTGGAGAT
>JBBRHN010000340.1:0-2957 GCA_038222685.1 Chthoniobacterales bacterium
GCTTGGCCGGTTCAATTGAGACCTCTAGGCGCTTCTCCTCTCCCGCCTTCAATGTCATCGCTTCGTCACTCGGAATCACCATCGCGCCCGGCGGAACATTAAGCCGAATCGCAACGTCGGAGCCCCCGGTGTTCCTGACCGTCAATGGCAGAGCCGATCGTGTGCCGAGTTTCGCTTTGCCGAAATCCAACGCGCCTTCGGGAACGATTTGGATTCGGGGCGGCAGCGGAAAAATCCGCAACGGGATGGATGTTTTGTAACCGCGACTTTCGACGAGCACCTCGCCATCCACCGCACCGAGCGACACCGGCACCCTGGCCAAAATTCGCTGGCGGCCGCCCGGCCCGACGACGATTTTCCGCGCAGCTTCGATTCCCTCCGGCCATGCGAGAGTCACAACGCGCTCGGCCATCGTGAGATTGGAAACGGTGAGCTGAAGCGTTCCCTCGGCGCGGGCCTCGGGATCGAGCGCGAGTTCAAGCGGCTCCACATCGAGAGGCGTCAACCCACGTCCGCGCACAACGAGCGCATCGGTGGGATCGTTGCCGAGTTTGAGACGTCCGGCAAATTCCCGAGGCTCGCCCGGCGTAAACGTGATCGGAATGCTCACCTCGTTCTTGGCAGGGATGCGATACGTCGTCTCACCCACGAGCGTCCACGGTGGTTGCGCTCCCGCTTTGACGAACGCCACTCCGCCGCCAACGTTGCGCACCACCAGTTCTTTCAAAACCGGCTCGCCCACCGTCGTCACGCCAAAGTCCATCTCGCGTGTAAATTCCAACGCTGGCGGCTCTTCAGAAATGCCGATGCGAATTCTTGCGGCTGCGGAGACCGGCGAGTCCACCGACTTCGCCGCGAAGGTGAAACTATCCTCCCCCTCCCCGCCTGTTGGTGTGTAGATCACCTTTGCCGAATTTCGGCTCTCGCGCTGGATCTCTCCCAGCGTGCCAAAGCGTGGCGGCGTGCGAACGAAAAACGTCACCGGCTCGGCCACGCGTCCGCTCAATGTCAACGTGATCTCCACGGGACGTCCGCTGAATGTGGAAAGCGACTGCCCCCGCGCCATCGGAGGGGTGATCGCAATATTTTTTTCCTCTGCGCGAACGAGCCCGCCGACAGCAAAGACGGCGATGAGGATCCAAAATGGGCGCAAGACTCGCATGGAATGCTGTTGATAAATGCAGGGAGAGGCGTTAAGCGAGGAGAAGATTTTTTCAATGACGCATCTCAAACCGGCTTTTCCAGCGATTCCCAGGCTCCTCCTTGCCGTGACTCTCGCTGCGTCGGCAGTCTGCGCGCCCGCCGTCTTCGCCCAGCAGCAGATCGTCCCCAAGCCAGTGGCCAAGCAGAAAAAGGCTTCCGAACTGATCAAAAAACAAGATCCACCGAAGGTGATTCCCCGCGTCCTCGAACACGCCACGCCAGAGAATGTGACGGTCCTCATCTCGCTCTCAAAGCAACGCGCGTTCCTTAAAGTTGGTGACGAAATCGCTATCGACACACCGGTCTCCACGGGCAAGCGCGCCGGCATGACCCCGACCGGAATGTTTCCCATCGTTCAAAAAAATGCCAACCACCGCTCGAATCTTTACGGCGATTTTGTCAATAAAAAAGGCCAAGTCGTCAGAAGCGGCGTGAGCACGAGAATCGATTCTGCACCGAGCGGCACGACCTACCGAGGCGCACTGATGAAGTGGTTTATGCGATTCGGCGATCTCGAAACCAAGGGCCACCGCGCCGAGGGCATGCACACGGGAATCCTCCCAGGCTACCCCGCCTCCCACGGCTGCGTCCGCCTCCCTGACGACATCGCGCGGATGTTTTTCGAAAAGGTCGTCCTCGGAACCGTCGTCACCGTCGAGCCTTAGCTAACGCAAAAAACCGTCTCAATCTCGACATCGAGTTCCGCGCGGCAGATGTCGGCCCGGAGGAACGTCAGCTTGCCGCATCCGCGCCGCCACTTTTCCTGCACCAGCGCCTCCACGGTTGAAAGGTCTTCAGCGCGCCGGAGGTAAACATTCATCTCCTGCACCTCGCCCGCGCCGCCTGGAGCCGCCTCATTGAGAACGCGCTCCAAGTTTTCAAGGGTGACCCCGACCTGCGCCGCCAGATTGCCTCTTGCGACTGTTTCGTGGCCGCGGATACTCGATGTCCCGGCGACATACACGCGTCGGCCCGTCACCGTCGCCCGCGAAAAAGACGGTGGACGCGGACCGTGGATCTCCGGGTAGGAGTAGGCGGGAACTTGATCCGGATTCTCGACATGGCGGGGCGGCGTTTTGCCCCCGACGAACCACGCCACGAGCGATGCGCCCTCGGTTCCGACCGCGGACGCCGCCGGCATAAAGCGCACGGAGTTTTCTCCAAAATGCTCCCGAAATGCCTCGTGCCGACCGAGACAAAACGCCCGGTAGTTTTCAAAGCCTCCGACCTCGCGATTGATGGCCGGCACGAAATTCCAAATGCGGTAAAGATGCCATCCGCTAGTCCCAAGAAAAAGATCGCGATACACATCCGCCCCCGTCTCGGCGAGCCCGCTTACAGGAGCCTCGACGCAACCGAAAATCCCAGTCTCCGTCTCGACCATTCGCCATCGCCCTCGCTGCATAACCGTCCCCGACACCGCGAACCCAACCGCCTCGCCCGACAAAACCGGAACGCCGCTGGAAACCGCGTTTGAAACCTCACCCAGTCGAACCGACCAGAGATCACCTTGCTCCAACTCTGCCATCAGTGTGCCCTAGAACAAGCTCGGTTGAGCGTCCGTTCGCGTCTTCTCGACCGGTGCCTTGCGAACTCCAGGCTTTGCTTCCGCCAAGGCCTTCGCTGGCTCTGGAGCGACCACAGTCGGCGGCGGTGCTGCGGGCACTTTTGCATTCTCCCGCACCCTCCTGACCAACTCCTCGGCGTCCATCGTTTGCGCAAGCTCCGCAATTTGCAAAAATGCCCCCACCATT
>JBBRHN010000341.1:0-2953 GCA_038222685.1 Chthoniobacterales bacterium
CGTGCCTGTTGCGACTACTCGTTCCACATGGGCGTGACAAAATTCGATGAGAACTCCGAGGCCCAACTCCGCGAAATCGTCGCCGCGGGCGTGCAGTCGTTCAAAGTCTTTCTCGCATACAAAGGTGCGTTCGGCATCGAAGATCCTGAGCTCTGGAATGCCCTCGCCCTCGCCCGCGATCTCGGCGTCATCACGACCGCGCATTGCGAAAACGAAACGCTCGTCGCCGAACTCCAAAAAAAGCTCGTCGCCGAGGGAAAAACCGGCCCCGAATGGCATCACGACAGCCGTCCGCCGCGCATCGAAGCCGAGGGCGTTCATCACTTGACGACCTTTGCCGAAGCCGTTGGCGCACCGGTTTACATCGTACATTTGAGTTGCGCCGAGGCTTTGGAAGAGGCCATCCGCGCACGATTGCGCGGCGTGCGCGTGCGGGTCGAAACGCTTATTCAATATCTTGTGCTCGATAAGTCCTACGCTGAGTTGCCGGACTTCGAAGGCGCGAAATACGTCATGTCCCCGCCCCTTCGCGACCGGAGCAATCAGGATGTTTTGTGGAATGCCTTGCGTCAGGGCATCGTCGACACGGTCGGCACCGATCACGCTCCCTTCGATTTCCTCAGCCAAAAGCCCATGGGACGCGACGACTTTACAAAAATCCCCAACGGCATCCCGTCCCTCGAAGACCGCATCGCGCTGCTCTACACCCACGGCGTCGTCACTGAGCGGCTCGATCTCCAAACCTTCGTGAACATCGCCAGCACAAACGCTGCTAAGATTTTTAATCTCTTCCCGCGCAAAGGCACAATCCAACCCGGCAGCGACGCCGACCTTGTCGTCTTCGATCCCGACTTCTCCGGCACGCTCTCAGTGAAAACACAAACCTCCGCCGTCGATTACAACGCCTTCGAGGGCTGGCCCATCCGCGGTCGCGCCGAAGTCGTCACTCTTCGCGGCGAAGTCGCCGCCCGGGACGGACGCTTCGTTGGCACGCCCGGGCGCGGGCAATTCCTCCGCCGGCCTACGCCGTAAGCGCAAACCGCTCCGATCCGAGCAGTCCGGATTTTTCAAGAAAGTAATCGTAGTCGCCCGAGTAGGAATTCACGCTTCCGGCATTCACATGCAGGATGCGATTCGCCAGCTTACGGATAAAATGCACATCGTGCGAAATGAACACCAGCGTGCCTTCGTAAGCTTCCAACGCTAAGACAAGCGACTCAACGGTCAGGATATCCAAGTGTGTCGTCGGCTCATCCATAAGCAGAAGATTCGGCGGATCGACGAGGAATTTGATCAAGTTTAACCGCGTCTTCTCTCCCCCGCTGAGGATTCCGGTCTTTTTGTGAATGTCATCTTTGCGAAAAAGAAACGACCCCAAGATACTCCGCGCCTCATTTTCGCTCAACTCCCCGTTGCTGGCCATGATCTCTTCGAGAACCGACCAGGCCGGATTCAGCGTCGCCGAGCGGTGCTGGCTAAAGTATCCCAGCTTCGTGTTATGCCCCGGAAGCCGCGTTCCTTTTTGGAACGGCACCTCATCGGCAAGAATTTTGAGAAGGGTTGATTTGCCCGCGCCGTTCGGTCCGACAAGCGCAACACGCTCGCCGCGTTCCACAACCAAGTCCAACCCGGTATAGACCGGATGTTCCCCATACGCCATGTGAATCCCATCGAGGCTCATCGAGCGCTGCCCGCCGCGCGGAGGTTGAGGAATCCGGAATCGAAACGGTTTGCGCGGCGCTTCCGGACGCTCGACTTTTTCCATGCGCTCAATCTGTTTCAGCTTGCTCTGTGCCTGCGCGGCTTTTGACGAAACGGAACGGAAGCGGTCAGCGAACTCCTGAAGTGAAGCGATTTCCTTTTGCTGATTTTTCCAACCTGCAAGTTGCTGGTCATAGTTCGCCTCACGCTGCACCATCGAGGCCGAGTAGTTGCCCTTGTAGGTCACGATGTGCTGATTCGAAATTTCAAAAACCGTCTCAATCAACTCATCCATAAACTCCCGATCATGCGAAATCAGGAGCACCGCGCCGGAATACGTTTTGAGATACTGCTGGAGCCAGAGCAACGAAAGCAGATCGAGGTGGTTCGTCGGCTCATCGAGAAGCAGTAAATCCGGCTCCATCACGAGCAGGCGGGCGAGGTGCGCACGCATCACCCATCCGCCGCTCAATTCCTGCGCCGGACGGTCAAAATCCGACTCGCGATAGCCCAACCCTTTGAGCATCTTCTTTGCCTTCGCCTCGACCTGCGGATTGCTCAACGCCTCGTGTTTCGCATGAGCCTCAAGATACTCCGGCCCATCGACCACCCCCGCCGCCTCCAGCTCCGCGAGCCGCTTCTCAAGCGTCACAACATCCCCCGCCCGCCCCGTGGCCACATCCAAAGCCGTCTCCGCCCCCACCGCCTCACCCTCTTGCGGCAGATACCCAATCATCGTCCACTCATCCCGCTGAATCGTCCCGGCATCCGCCTCGTCCCGTCCCAATATGAGCGAAAAAAGCGTGGACTTCCCCGCGCCATTCGGCCCGATCAACGCCACACGCTCCCCATAATTCACCTGCATGGCCGCGTCCTCAAAAAGAACCCGCCCGCCCTGGCTTTTCCTCAATCCACGAATCGTCAACATCCCGCGAATCTACCCACCCGCCCCCGCCCTGTCCATTCTCCACGCGCGTCGATCAAGTTCTGTGACAAGAGCATTCGAGTTCAACGCCGAACATCGAAACCTCAACTTTCAACGCTGAATTGAACCCGAGAGAAGGGCCCACTCAAACCAGATCCTTCGCTCAAAAGATGACCCTTTGATGCCAATCCCGTTTGAAGTTCGCCGTTGAGGTTTCAACGTTGGAGGTTCGGCCAAAGGCTTTTGACAGGATTAACAAGATTCACAGGATTTACACGATTGAGGTGCACTACGAAAGTAGAGGCCATGCCGAAAGTACCGCACGGA
>JBBRHN010000342.1:0-2944 GCA_038222685.1 Chthoniobacterales bacterium
CAAGCTCATCTCTTTGAAGTTCGGACAACCGATTCGCAGCAAAGAAGAAGTGAATAAACTTTTCGAACTGCACGGCGCGAAGAAGGGAACTCCGACCATGGGGGGGCTCCTGCTCATCGGCTCCGTGTTGATCTCGACGCTATTGTGGGCCCGCTTGGAAAATCCCTTCGTGTGGCTCGTGCTTTTCAGTGCAGTTTTTCTTGGTGCCATCGGATTTTACGACGACTGGCTCAAGGTCACGAAAAAAAGCTCCGCGGGCATCAGCAGCCGGTTGAAGTTTCTTCTGCAATGCGTGCTCGCCGCCATCTTCACAATCTTTTTCCTGACCAATCCCAAGGTCTCCGAGATTGGACAACAGCTCTTCATCCCGTTTTTCAAAGATCCCATCGTGTTGAGTATGGGCGCGTTCACGTT
Source organism: Chthoniobacterales bacterium (assembly GCA_038222685.1). Taxonomy (GTDB): domain Bacteria; phylum Verrucomicrobiota; class Verrucomicrobiia; order Chthoniobacterales; family Terrimicrobiaceae; genus JBBRHN01. The sequence continues at coordinate 415 of JBBRHN010000342.1, forward strand.
TGTCTTTTACCTCCTCGTAATTGTAGGCACGTCAAATGCGGTGAATCTCACGGACGGACTCGACGGACTCGCCACCGGATGCACCGCAACCGTCGCGGCATCCTATGCGATTCTCGTCTATCTGGCCGGAAACTTCAGGGCGGCGGACTACCTTCAGATTCCGCATGTGGTTTATTCCGGCGAGCTGACCATTCTGTGTGTGGCTCTGCTCGGTGCGTGCTTGGGATTTTTGTGGTGGAATGCTTATCCCGCGCGGGTTTTCATGGGCGACACGGGTTCGCTGGCCATCGGCGGCATCCTCGGCGCGGTCGCGATCTGCTGCAAACAGGAGCTTCTGCTCGTCATCGTCGGCGGCGTTTTTGTGATTGAGGCGCTCTCCGTTATTTTACAGGTGGCGAGTTTCAAACTCACCGGCAAGCGCATCATCAAAATGTCGCCACTTCATCACCATTTCGAACTCAGCGGCTGGAAGGAAAACACGGTCATTGTCCGTTTTTGGATCATGTCTGTGCTTTTCGCTTTGCTCGGCCTCGCAACCCTAAAACTTCGTTGACGCCATGATCTACAGCGGAAAAAAAGCAGTCGTCCTCGGGCTGGGCCATAGCGGCCAGGCAGCAGCGCATCTTCTTGCCGAGGAGGGTGCGGCCGTGACCGTCTGCGAGAGCCTCTCGACGGACGACACGCGTGCCAAAGCGGCCGACCTCCGCGCGCGCGGAATCGACGTGCTGCTGGGTGCGGACGCAGACACCGATCCCACAGTTTACGACATTGCCGTATTGAGTCCCGGAATTGACCCCGCTGTGCCGCTCGTTCGCAACATCGTCGCAAAAAATGTGCCGATCATTGGCGAATTGGAACTCGCCTTCGAAGAGTGCTCATGCCCGGTCGTCGCGATCACGGGAACCAACGGCAAAACAACCACGACCGAATTGACAACGGCTATGCTCCAGCGTTGCGGCGTGCGCACGATGTCCAGCGGGAACATCGGTCTGCCGTTTGCCACGGCCGTTCGCAGCAGCCATGAACTCGATGTGATGATTCTCGAAGTGAGCTCGTTCCAATTGGAAACCATCCGCACGTTCCGCCCCTCCGTTGCCGTCTGGCTCAACCTCAGTCCCAATCACTTGGATCGCTATCCGGGAATGACGGAATACCGCGCCGCGAAGTTGCGGATTTTTGAGAACCAGCGCCCGGACGATGTGGCGATTGTCAATGCGGTCAACGACCTTCCTCCCCTAGCCGCCCGCACGGTCACTTTCAGTGCCGCGCACCCTGACGCCGACTTCACGCTGGAGGGCACGACGATTTATCACAAGGGGTCGCCGGTTTTGGATATGGCCCGCACCGCTTTGCAAGGAGTTCACAACGCCGAAAATCTCATGGCGGCCCTCGCGATTGGCGATGCTTTGCACATCGACCTCGCAGAACTTGCAGAGGCGGTCGGCAGCTACACTCCGCCCGCGCATCGCTGCGAATTTGTCCGCGATCTTGACGGTGTGCGATGGGTGAACGACTCGAAGGCGACGAACCTCGACGCGATGGAAAAAGCGATCCGGTCGCAGGATCGTCCCGTGGTGCTCATTGCAGGCGGCAAAGACAAGGGCTTCGAGTTTGACGCCATCGCGCCGCTTGTGCGAGAGCGCGTGCGGGCCGCCGTGCTCATCGGTGAAATGAAAACCCGCATCGCAAACTCCTGGAGCGGCGTCGAGAGCACGACTTGCGAGACGCTTGAAGAAGCCGTCGCCGTCGCCCACGACCTCGCCGCCGAAGGCGATGTCGTTCTTTTTTCTCCCGGCACATCTTCGTTCGACATGTTTCGCAACTACGGCGAGCGAGGCCAAATTTTCAAAACCGCAGTCCAACAACTCCACAGCCAAAAACAAACCACACCATGAAACCCAAGCCCACATCACGCCCGCCCACACCGCGCCGTGTTCCACGGAGACTTCCTCCGCGGCGCACGACGCTCCAAGCGCGAACCACCACAGTCGACGAGGATATCGAAGACTACGATAGCGAGTCCGAGCCCAACATGCGCCTCTCGCACGCCTTCATCGTCGTGCTCGTCCTGCATGTGCTCGCCGTCGGCGGTGTCTTCGCGTTCAACTCGCTGAAGACCCGCCCCGCGACCTCCGACCGCAGCGCGAAGGTCATCCCGGCCGCCCCGGCGCAGCCTGAGCCGAAAGTGGAAACCGTCGCGCCCGCAGCCAAGCCCGCACCAACTGGCGCGTTGAGCTACACGGTCGCAGCCGGAGATACGCTCACGCGCATCGCCACCGCGCACAAAACCAACGTGCAGGCGCTTGAGAGCGCGAACGAGCTCGAGGCAGGCTCAACCATCCGTGTCGGCCAAGTGCTCAGGATTCCGTCCGGCGATGTACCGCAGGTGACCACCTCGCCCGCTATCGTTCCCGCAAAGACCGCCGCTGCTCCGGTCGAGGCTCCGAAGCCGTTGGCCAAGACGACGGAAACCGCCAAGCCCCTCGTAACCACGACAGTCGCGAAGGCCACGCCGGCCCCAGTTGCCAAA
>JBBRHN010000343.1:0-2931 GCA_038222685.1 Chthoniobacterales bacterium
GGCTTCGGCGCATAGGCGTGCAGCACCCGTGTAGCCTCGCGAACCGGCCACGATAGCGACGCGTCCGCACATTCCTTTGTGGGTTTCAAATTGACGAGGCGGAAGAAACGGCATCCAGTTTTTTGTGGATGAAACATCGGCAGGATCGGCGGAGTGCGGAGCTTGAACATCCGGCAGACTGGCAATGGCGAGCCGGCCCACGAATGCGGTGGCTGAATCGGCAAGGAGGCCGATTTTCGCGAAACCCATCGCGAGAGTGGCGTCGGCCTGAACGACGGCGCCGGAGGCTTCACCCGTGTCGGCATCGAGTCCGCTCGGAGTATCCGCCGCGAGAACCCATGCGGCGTAATTGTTACGGAGAGTGTTGATTTTTTCGATGGCACTGAGGACGGGGTCGCGCGGGGCACCGACGGCCCCGATGCCGAGGAGTCCGTCCAAGACGACGAGTGGATAGCTGGCTGAGCGCGCGGTTGAGTCGGGAAGTCGTTTGAATTGGATCGCGGTAAGGGGAGCGAGTTGAGAAGCGGGAAAGACGTCCTCGCATTCGATTTGCCAACCGTGCCGAGCAAGGTGACGAGCGGCGACAAGAACATCGCCGCCATTGTGTCCCTTGCCTGCAAAAACCCGGCATAATCCCGGCAAGGGATGAAATTGGCGAACCATGTCCGCCATGCGCGCCCCGGCGATCTCCATCAAATCTTCAGCCCTGACTCCCCTTGCGAACGCGGCAGTTTCCGCTTCGAGCATTTGGGAGCGGGAGAGAATCATGACGAGAAGAGATCTTTCAGTCGCTCGTAGAAGCTCTGGTGGATGGGGCTATTCTCGACACCGCAGACTTCCGCAAATTTTTGAAGTGCCTCGCGCTGATCGTGATTGAGCCGAGTGGGAACTTCAACTTGGACGCGCGTGAGGATATCGCCGCGTGCGGCGCTTTGGAGTCCGGGCATGCCTTGACTGCGGATGCGAAACATCGCGCCGCCTTGCGTGCCGGCGGGGATTTTGAGGTTGACGGCGCCTTCGAGTGTTGGCACACGGATTTCGCCACCGAGAGCCGCCGTGGTGAACGGGAGTGGGACTTCGCAGAGCAAATCCAGACCTTCGCGGGTGAAGACATCATGCTCTTTGACGTGAATCACGACGTAGAGATCGCCCGATGGCCCGCCGCGAACGCCCGCCTCGCCACCGCCGGTGCTCCGCAAACGCGACGCCTCGTCGATGCCGGGGGGGACTTTGATTTTGACGCGGGATGTTTTTTCGTTTCGCCCCTCGCCGCGGCAAGTTTTGCATGGCTTCTCGACAATCTGTCCACTCCCGTGGCACTGGGGGCAGGTTTGGGCAACTTGGAAAAATCCGCGTGAGGCGACGACTTGGCCGCGACCGCGACAAGTCGGGCAGGTGACGACACGCGAACCGGTTTGCGCTCCACTGCCGTCGCAAGTTTCGCAGGCGTCGAGCTTGCGAATCTCGATTTCTTTTTCGCATCCGAGAGCGGCCTCTTCGAGCGTGATCTGCATGTCGTAACGAAGATCCGATCCCCGCTGTTTGCCTGAGGAATCCGTGCCGCCGCCAAAAAAATGATCAAAGATTCCGCCCGATCCGCCGCTGGCTCCGAAGACTTCGCGGAAGAGGTCGAATGGATCGTGGGTTCCGGCTCCTCCTCCCATGCCACCTTGTTGAAAGGCCGCATGACCGTAGCGATCATAGGCGGCGCGTTTCTGCGGATCCATGAGGACATCGTAGGCCTCGCCGAGCTCCTTAAATTGCTCTTCGGCTTGGTGGTCGCCCGGGTTTTTGTCCGGGTGATACTTCACAGCCAGCTTGCGGTAGGCGCGTTTGAGATCGGCTTCGTCGGTGCCGCGATCCACGCCGAGCACCTCGTAATAATCGCGTTTGACAGGCATCAGGCCGGGCCCTTTGAGACGGTGACAGTCGCAGCGCGCAGCAGGCGGTCTTTGATTTTGTAACCTTTGCGGAGTTGCCGCACGACGGTGCCGTCGGGAATTTCGGCACTGTGCTCCTGAGCAACGGCTTCGTGCTGGGCGGGATCGAAAGCCGTGTTTTCGGACGCGATGGTCTCCACGCCGTGACTACGGAGAAAGTCCTGGAGTTGTTTCTGCACCATGGCCATGCCTTGGACGATAGAAGCCGGGTCGGACGCGGTGCGGGCGGCGTCGAGGCCGAGTTCAAAATTGTCGAGGACAGGCAGGAGTTTTTCGAGGAGGGAGAAATTCGCGTAGCGGATGGCGTCCTCTTTTTCGCGAATAGCGCGTTTGCGGTAATTGTCGAGATCGGCAGAGGCGCGCAATGCGAGATCTTTGTATTTGGCGGCTTCGGCCTCCAGGTCTAACTGCGGTTCAGGCGCTGGAATTTCAGCGGGTTCAATAATGTTCTCGTCTTTCATTTTCTGGCAATGGCTATCAAAGTAATATCGTCATGTTGCGGGTGGTTGCCCACGAATCGCCGGACATCCTCGGCCACGTGCCTCACGACACCGGCTGCACCCCCGCCCGCCATGGCTTGGAGGCCTTGAACGAGCCGTGGGAGTCCGTATTCCAGCCCCTCTTGGTCGAGAGCTTCGGTGGCACCATCTGTGTAAAGCAGGATGCAGTCGCCCTTTTCCAGTTCGAAACTGAAGTCCGCGCAGACTCTATTGAAGACCTCGCCGCTGTCAATCCCGAGAGCCATGCCCTTGGGCGTGAGTTTATCGACTTCGCGGGTTGCGGCGCGGTAGAGGAGCGGGGCGTCGTGTCCGGCGCGGGCGAGGGTGACCTTCGCGTGGGCGGAATCCAAAATCATGTAAGCCATGCTGATGAACATGTCCTCTTTGATGTCGGGGTAGAGTTGAGCATTGACGCGGCGGAGCACCTCGGAGGCGGAGTTCTTGCCCACCGCCTCGCTTCGCAGAACGCTGCGGCACATGGCCATGATGAG
>JBBRHN010000344.1:0-2922 GCA_038222685.1 Chthoniobacterales bacterium
GGACGTGATGGAGCAGACGCCGATTCCCGCGCTGCGTGAGATGTTGAGGTGGTTTGCTTCGCGTCCGGTTCGCAACCGGGCGACGCTCGGTGGGAATCTGGTGACGGCGTCGCCGATTGGGGATACGGCGCCGGTGTTTCTATCGTTGGGAGCGACGCTCGTGCTGGAATCGGCTGCGGGTGCGCGAGAGATGGCGATGGAGGATTTTTTTACGGCTTACCGGCGCACAGTTCTCGGGGTGGGGGAGGTGCTTCGTGAGGTGAGGATTCCGCCGGCTCCGGATGGCGTGCGGCGGATTTCGAGGGCGTTCAAAGTGTCGAAGCGACGGGAGATGGATATCAGCATTGTTTCCTCAGGGATGTGCGTGGATTTGGACGGCGAGGGTCGCGTCGTTGCGGCGCGGTTGGCTTTCGGCGGAGTCGGCCCGACGCCGATGCTGGCGCGGCGGACGGGGGAGTTTCTGCTTGGGCGGGTGTGGAATGCGGCGACGGTGGATGCGGCGCAGGATATTTTGCGGGAAGAGTTCTCGCCGATCAGCGATGGACGCGGGAGCGCGGCGTATCGGGCCGGGGTGACGGCGGAGTTGCTGGCGAAGTTTTTTCACGAGCCTGTTGAGGCGAGGGCGGCGGTGGAGTTGATCGCGTTGCCGGCGGCGGTGGCGACGGTCGGGCATTTGCATGAGAGTGCTGTTCGGCATGTGACGGGGGCGGCGGACTACGTGGACGATGAGGCGGAGAAGCGTGGGACGTTGATTGTATGGCCCGTTTGCTCTCCGCACGCACACGCCCGGATCCGGCGGTGCGATGTGTCTGCGGCGAAGCGGGTGCCTGGCGTTGTCGCGGTGCTCACGGCGGCGGATGTGCCGGGACTCAATGAAATCGGCGCTTCGCGGCACGATGAGATTTTGCTGGCGGACGACGAAGTGCATTACGTCGGACATCCGGTCGTGGCCATCGTGGGAGAAACGTCGGAAGCGTGTCGTGCGGGAGCGGCGGCCGTGGAGATCGATTACGAGCTGCTCGGGACGATTCTCACGATCCCGGCGGCCATCGAGGCGGGGGCGTTCCACACAGAGACGAGTACGATTCGACGCGGCGATGTGGCGGCGGCGTTGCGCGATGCGGAGTTGACGCTTGAGGGCGAATTCGAGTTCGGCGGGCAAGAGCATTTTTATCTCGAAACCCAGGCAGCCTGGGCGGAGCGCACCGAGGATGACGGTGTGCTCGTGCATTCTTCAACGCAGCATCCGTCGGAAATCCAGATCATCGTCGCGCGCGTTCTCGATGTGCCACGAAATCGCGTGGTGGTGACGAATCCGCGAATGGGTGGAGGATTTGGCGGAAAGGAAACGCAGGGGGTGGGCGTGGCGTGCCTCGCGGCGCTCGCCTGCACAATCACGGGCCGTCCGTGCCGAATGCGGCTCAATCGCGATCAGGATTTTGAGATGACCGGGAAACGGCATCCGTTCCTCTCGCGCTTTCGCGTTGGCTTTTCCGCAGACGGTTTGCTGCTCGCGGTCGAGGCCGAGCTTTTTGCCAACGGGGGTTGGTCGCTGGATTTGTCGCAACCGATTTGTGATCGGGCTTTGTTCCATTTGGATAATGCTTACTACATTCCGACCGTGAGTTTTTCGGGCCGCGTATGCCGGACGAATTTGACCTCGCAAACGGCGTTTCGTGGATTCGGCGGGCCGCAGGGAATGCTTGTGATCGAGGAGATCATTGCACGCGTTGCTCGTCGCCTCTCGCTGCGTCCCGAGGATGTGCGGGAGAAAAATCTTTACCGCGGCACGGGCGAATCGAACACGACGCATTACGGACAGGAAATTGGCGACAACCGCATCGGGCGCATTTGGGGCGAGCTGCGCGCATCGTCGGCACTCGACGAGCGGCGGACGGGAATTGCGGAATTTAATCGAACGTCGCAAACGCGCGTGCGGGGTATCGCCATGACTCCGGTGAAATTCGGCATTTCGTTCACCTACACGCCCTACAATCAAGCCGGGGCGTTGGTGTTGATTTACGCGGACGGCTCTGTGCAAGTGAATCACGGTGGCACAGAGATGGGGCAGGGACTCCATACGAAACTTCTCGGAGTTGCCGAGCGCGAACTCGGCGTGCCAGCGGATCGCATTCGTTTGATGCAGACACGGACGGACAAAGTGCCGAACACCTCTGCCACAGCGGCATCGAGCGGAGCGGATCTCAACGGGGCGGCTGTGCGCGACGCGTGCGAGTCCCTCCGGGCGAGGCTGGCTCCGGTGGCAGCAGGGTTGCTCGTTGCGCGCGGTGAATTGGGAGCGGTCGCAGAGCACGTCGTGTTTTCGGGTGGGGTTGCTTCGTGTGGCGGGCTGCACTCAGTGACGTTCCAAGAGGTTGTCGCTGAGGCTTACCTCCAGCGCGTGAGCTTGAGCGCGACAGGATACTACCGCACGCCGGAAATTCACTATGATCGCGCCAAAGGCAAAGGGCGCCCGTTTTATTACTTCGCCTGTGGTGCGGCGGTGACCGAGGTCGAGGTGGATCGATTTACGGGCCAGAACCGCGTTCTTCGTGTAGATATCTTGCACGACGTCGGCCAGAGTTTGAACGAAGGGGTTGATCGCGGGCAAATCGAGGGCGGATTCGTTCAGGGGATGGGATGGCTCACGGGCGAGGAGTTGCTGTGGAACGATCAAGGCCGCCTCTTGTCGCATGGTGCGAGCACGTATCAAATTCCTGCCATCGGCGACGTGCCGGTGGATTTCCGGGTGTCCCTCCTGCGCGATGCGGCGCAGCCGGGAACCATTCACGGGAGCAAGGCGGTTGGCGAACCGCCGCTGATGCTGGCGATCTCGGTGCGCGAAGCGATTCGCGATGCGGTTGCGTCGTTCGCTGAGGCGCATAAAGAGGTCCCGTTGGCGTCGCCTGCGACGTGCGAGGC
>JBBRHN010000345.1:0-2890 GCA_038222685.1 Chthoniobacterales bacterium
CTTCGATACGATTTATGCCGAGGGGCAGCGGAGATATGTTGAGACGTTTAGTCCTTATACGCGGCAGTTTCTCGACCGCATGGATAAGCCGCTGGCGGACTCCATCGAGGGGATCCCTCCGGCTATTGCCATTGAACAGGCGAACAACGTGCGAACGACGAGATCGACCGTTGGGACGATCACCGAGATCAACGACTACCTAAAGCTCCTCTTTCCGAGAGTGGCGCGCGGATACTGCCCCTCGTGCTCGCGGGAGGTCCGTCCCGAGACGGCGCAATCGATCCTCGGCGACGTTCTCAAAAAATTTCCAGGCAAATCGGTGCTCATCACGTTTGGCGTTGCGGTGCCACCAGGGACAAAGGCGCTGGATTTTTTCGCTTTTCTCCAACAGCAGGCTTACCTCCGCGTTTGGCTGGGCGGGAAAATCGTCCGCACCGACGAGGCTCCGCCTGCGGCCCGGCTGCCTGCCGTGGTGTTGGTGGTGCAGGATCGGATCGAGGTCAAAACGGCGCACAAAACGCGTTTGGCGGAAGCGATCGAAACGGCGCTGAGACTTGGCAACGACCGTATCTCTGTTGTGGCGGCGGATTCCGATGAGTCGCAGCCGTATTCGTCGGGCTGGCATTGCGCGCATTGCGATGTTGACATTCGTCCGCCGACGCCCGGTCTTTTCAGCTTCAACAATCCGCTCGGTGCGTGTCCGGCGTGTAAGGGGTTCGGACGCATAATTGGGCTCGATTGGAACCGTGTGATGCCGGATCGCTCGGTGTCGATTCGCGAAGGTGTGGTCAAGGCCTTCCAAACGGGCCAGTCCCGGGAGTGCCAGTCGGACCTTCTCAAACACTGCGCGCGGCAGCAGGTTGATATCCGGCGGCCTTTTGAGGATTTGCCGAAGGCGGATCAGGATTGGGTGCTCGAGGGCGAGGGAGATCCGATGGAGGCTTGGGATAACGGCAATTGGTATGGCGTGAAGGGCTATTTCAAATGGCTGGAATCGAAGTCCTACAAAATGCACATCCGCGTGCTCTTGAGCCGCTATCGGAGTTATCAGCCTTGCGAGGCGTGCGACGGGGGCCGGTTTCAACCCGAGACGCTTAACTTCAAAATCGACCCCGGACTCACGTTACCCGAGATCGCGGCGAAACCCGTCGCCGATCTGGCGGCGATCATTGAAGCGATCAAGGTTCCGGCATCGGATTCCAGCGCGACGCTCGTTCGCCAGCAAGTGCTCGACCGGTTGCGTTACCTGAGCGAGGTCGGGCTGGGCTACCTCACGCTGGATCGTCCGACGCGCTCTCTCTCAGGCGGCGAGGTGCAGCGGGTTAATCTCACCACCTGTCTCGGCGCGTCGCTGGTCAACACGCTGTTCGTGCTTGATGAGCCCAGTGTCGGCCTTCACCCGCGAGACATCGAACGCCTTCTCGAAGTGCTTCGAAATTTGCGCGACAAGGGGAATACGTTGCTTGTTGTTGAGCACGAAGAGGCAGTGATTCGCGCGGCGGATCATCTGGTCGATATCGGGCCCGGGCGCGGCTCCGGCGGCGGACACCTGCTCTATTCCGGACCGGCGGCGGATTTCGTCGCACCGAATTCGCTGACAGCGGCTTATTTGGACGGGACAAAAAGCATCCCGATTCCCGCGCGTCGCAGAAAGCCGACGGGGTTTGTCGATCTCCGCGGAGTGCGGCATCACAACCTGCGCAACATGAACGCAAAAATCCCGCTCGGCGTTTTGTGCGCCGTGTCGGGAGTGTCGGGATCGGGAAAAACCTCGCTTGTCCGCGATGTTCTCAAGCGTCATCTTTCCGGTGAGGATCCCTCTGATGACGAGGCGACCGGCTTTGTGAAATCGATTTCAGGCGACGAGGATATTGACGAAGTCGTGATGGTCGATCAATCGCCCCTGGCCCGCAGCCCGCGGTCGACTCCGGCGGTTTATCTCGGTGCCTACGATGGAATTCGCGAGTTGTTTGGCGTGTCGAAAGAGGCGCTCGCGGCGGGATTTTCGCCCGGGTCGTTTTCGTTTAATTCCGGCCAGGGCCGTTGCGAGCGATGCGGCGGGCTTGGCTTTGAAAAAGTGGAGATGCAATTTTTGAGCGATCTTTATCTTCGGTGTCCAGAGTGCGAGGGGAAGCGGTTTCGCCCGCCGATTCTGAATATCCGCATTGCGGGCAAATCCATCCACGACGTCCTGGAAATGACCGCAGGTGACGCGATTCCGTTTTTCGAACCGCTCGATCCGAAAGGCAACATCACGCGCCCGCTCCGCTTGCTTGCAGAGGTCGGACTTGATTACCTGCGCCTCGGCCAGCCGGTGAATGCGCTCAGCGGCGGAGAATCGCAACGACTCAAGCTCGTGCATCACCTTGCAGCCAAACGCGAAAACGGCGCTTTGCTGATTTTTGACGAACCCACGACCGGGCTGCATTTTGACGACGTGGCGTTGCTGCTCCGCGTCTTTCACCGACTCGTCGAAGAGGGCAATAGCGTCATTGTGATTGAGCACAATCTTGAGGTCATCAAAGCGGCCGACTGGGTTGTCGATCTCGGGCCGGAAGCGGGCGAGGCCGGCGGGCGTGTCGTTGCCGCAGGGACGCCAGAGGCCGTCGCGAAGGTCGCCGCGTCGCACACCGGGAGATTTCTTGCGGAGGTTCTTAAACCTCGTTCCTCCCGCGTGGCGCAGACGCCGAGTCGACCATTTGTCCGCTCCAAAAAGCCGGGCGTGATTGCCATCCGAGGAGCCCGCGAGCACAACTTAAAAAACATTTCTGTCGATATCCCGCGCGACGGCATGGTTGTCATCACGGGCCTGAGTGGCTCCGGGAAATCAACCCTCGCGTTTGATATTCTCTTTGCCGAAGGCCAGCGACGTTTCCTCGACAGCATGTCG
>JBBRHN010000346.1:0-2872 GCA_038222685.1 Chthoniobacterales bacterium
TTGCGATGAGTCATCCGTTTGTTCGCCGGGCCGCATTGATGATCGTTCGAGGAAAACGAGTTCTTGTGGTCGAGGTCGAAAGGGGAACCTCCGCGAGCGAGATCGAGAGTCTGGACGCATCGGTCTGTTTGAGCGACGTCGATGAGCTTCGTCGCGTCAAGGAGATTCCAGTGGATAGACGCCACAACGCGAAGGTTGACTATCCGAGGCTCGCGCGAATGCTGCGGTAAATCACACTCACAACTACCCCGTGATCGATTTCCACAACCACTCCACGCCGGCCTTTCCAACGAGAGCGATGGCCGCGACGTAGATGGCGGCGATGGTGGTGAGCGCATAGCCTATAATTGCGATGAGCCCGTCGCGCTCCAATGTGCCAAGGCACAATAGGATGATGGCGAACCCTGGAATCGTGTTCGTGAGCGGGAAGGGTGGGGGAATCGGGAGACTCAAAAAAAACGCGGCCAGCGCAATGCCGAATCCTGCCGCCAGAGTTCCGGCGTGGGAATCCACAACGGACGTGAGTCTCGGACGCAAGAATGTCTCGAGTTTGAGATGAATCCGGATGCCGAATCCGAGCATTTTTTCTAAAATCGAAAACGGGATATTTTTTGAAAGAACGATTTCTGGGAGCCACGGGCCGCGGCGAAAAGCGATCCGGAGCCCGCAAATGGCAATCGCTACACCGAACGGAACCGAAAGAAAAGGAACCGAAACTGGCGAGAGGAACGGCAGACAAAGCACAATGGCAATCGTCTGCAATCCCCGCCCATGCGTGTGCACAAGAATCTCGCGAACGGGCATGGCGCGGCCATCCGCGGCCTTCAACAAGGCTTTGAGGTCATCGGAAAGTCGGCGTGGGGCGGGCGTTTCAAGCATTCGAGCCGTTCTTCATACTCTGTCCCGCCGGAGAGGGCAAATTTTGTTCGCCTTGCATCCGATGGCCATTCTCTGTGAAATCAAAGGGATGACAGAAGAACTCACGCAGGCCGTCGAAAGTGGACGCCTCGATAACAAGACCGCCGCAGCCCTCGACTTGCTCCCGCCTGGAGCCTTTTGTCTCCACAAAAGCTGGGGCTTCGGTCGTGTCGCCGAATGGAATTTACTGGCCGGCCAAATCTTCATCGACTTCGGTACAAAGAAGTCCCACCCGATGCAGGCGCAATACGCAGCGGAGACGCTTTCGCCGCTGGCACCCACTCACATTCTCGCCCGCAAGGCAACCGATCCGGCCTCCGCCCGCGAGCAGGCTGGGAAAGACGCTCTCGGTCTCGCCCGCCAAATCCTTTCCGACCTCGGCGGTAAGGGGACCACTGATCAGGTCGTCGCCGCACTCCAACCGGAAATTTTCGACGCTGCCGGCGCAAAGAAATGGTGGGAAGCAACGAAAAAGAAAATGAAGTCAGATGGATTTTTCCAGATCCCGACTAAAAAGTCCGACCCCGTCTTGCTCCTTGAGACCGCTGTGAGTCCGGGCCAAGGGCTCATCGAGGGTTTCCGCGCCGCGCGACATTCAAAAGACCAGATCGTCGCACTCGATCAAATCACGAAATCCCTTGATGACCTCGCCGGTGAGGTCTCTGAACTCCAGTCCGTTGTTTCACAAATTGAAGAAAACGCGCAGAAGGGCCGCAAGCTCCAGCCCGCCGCCGCCGTTGAAATGCTCGTTGCGCGCGATGAGATTCTTGCCCGCCATACCTCGCTGACCGCCGGCGTGACGGCACCGGGCGTCGCAGACATTCTTATTGGCGAGGAGACCCGCCTCACCGCTATGTTCCTTGCTCTTCCGGCCTCAAAGCATCGGCGCGTTTTAGACACCTTCGCCGCCGCTTTTGGAGATCAATGGAGCGATAAAGCCCTCCGACTCTCGCAGGATGCCGGGTCGAGGCTCGTTGTCGAAATTTTCCGCCTCTTCGAGCGCACAGGAAACATCGAGATCCTCCACGCCGCCCTCGCGCGCTGGATCAGCGATCGCTCGATTTCCTCGGAGATGCTCATCTGGCTCTGCCGCGAACGCGGAGCGGCTTTTCCCGATCTGTTTAATTCCGAGCTCCTCGCCGCCGTCTTTAGCACGCTCGAACGCGATCAACTCGCGGAGAAGCGAGGCTCGCGTTTGCAGGACTTGCTGGTCGACGACCGCACGCTTCTCGGTGAACTCATCGAGGGCGCAGACCGCGACACCGTGCGCAATATGATGCGCAAACTCCTCCTCACGCCCGTCTTCGACGACTTGAGCAAGCGCTCACTCATGGCCCGCATCGTCAAGCTCCACCCCGATACCCAGAGCCTCATTACCGGCGACGCTCCCGAAGAGCGCAACGAGTCGCTCACCGTCTCCTGGTCAAGCCTCGAAAAACGCAAGGCCGACTACGAGCATCTCATCCAAAAAGAAATCCCGCAGAATATCCGCGATATCAACGTCGCTAAGGAACAGGGCGATCTTCGCGAGAATTTCGGATTCCAAGCCGCCAAGGAACAACAACGTGTTCTCCAACGCCGCAAGCTCGATTCCGAGCGCGATCTCGGCGCAGCTCGCGGAACGGATTTTGAAAATCCCGACATCACGCAGGTTTCCACCGGCACCATCGTCACCCTTTCAACGGACAGCGGCGCGGAAGTTTACATCATCCTCGGAGCATGGGACAGCGCGCCGGAACTCGGCATCGTCTCTTACAAAGCCGCCATCGGCCAAGCTCTCCTCGGTCGCAAACCCGGCGACACCGTCGATCTTCCCGCCGAAGTCGGCCAACGCAAAGCCACCATCGTCTCCATCACGGCCTTCACCGACCTCGATCTCCTGCGCGAAAAAGTCAACGTAGTCCGCCAGGAAGCGTAATTCCGCTGCGCCTGGAGCCTCCCTCGGTTTCGGTTA
>JBBRHN010000347.1:0-2866 GCA_038222685.1 Chthoniobacterales bacterium
CACGCCATGCTGCTCGGCGAAACGCACGTTCTCCGCTTTGCGCAATTCGTATTCCTCGCGAGGGTGGATGTTTGGGTTGTAGAAAAAAATCGTATACTCGACGCCCGACGCCTGCATCGCCTCCATCACTTCGCCCGAACATGGCGCGCAGCAGGAGTGCAGTAGAACTTTTTTTTCGCCCGCCGGAGGTTCGATTACAGGTCTCATTTTCTAAATACAATCATTTCCGAGTCGATGCCCACAATCACATCCACGAAACGCTCCACGTAGCCGGGACGAAATACCGGGATGTAATTTGATGTCGTCTGATAATACGTTTTGTTTTTCCTTTTTTCAACAAAGACGGGCCCCGGCACTGCCACCCAATCCGTGCGCGGCGGCACCTGAACAAAACGCTCCTGCTCTCGCGAGTCGGTCGTTTTCAAAATCACCGCGTCCGCCCCGTTCATGCGGGCATTGTAGAGCATGCTCTCCCGCATAAACCTCCACCCGAGATCGGACTGAAACGCAAGGCGTCCGATGGCTTTGTAGCGCTCCTTCGGCGCACGCCCCAGAATCGGAATCGGCGCGTCTTTCGCTTTCGGAGGAAGAAACTCGGTCGAGTAGGGAAGGTAGAAATCAGACGTGGAAGAAACCGACGCGCAGCCCCCGAGCAGGAGCCCGGCCACGCAGGTCACGAGAGCGATTGAATAAATGCGGAACACGTTCGTTAATATAGACGAGACAATATGAAACTCAAACTCACACTCATCGCCGCCTTTTTGGCAGCCGCGACAGCCGCGCAGGCTGGGCCTCAGTTCTTTGTGTCCTTCGGATCAAGCGGAGCGTGCGCCCCGCGTCCGGTCTACTGTCCACCCCAGAGGGTTTACTACCAGCAGCCTTACTACGGTCAATCCGTGCAGGTCGCCACTTATAATCAGGCGCCGGTTTACTACGCTCAGCCGGGCTTCACGAACCGCAGGGTCGTTCAACCCGTGTTTGTCCAACGCCCCGTCTGCAACCAGCGGCCTGTGCTCGTCCAGCAACAGCCCCGCTTCGGTTGGCGCAGGTAGTTCGTCGTAAAGGCTGCCTCCTTTTCAGGAGGCGGCTACGGCGGTGCAGTCTCCGCGCGGCGGAACGCAAGCGGCGACCGCTTGTATTTTTTCTTGAACCGATTGCTGAAGTAAAACGAGTTCTGGTAGCCGCTCTTTCCCGCAATCTCGGCCACTGTGAGCTTGGTGAAACGGAGGAGATTCGCCGCGCGGCGGAGGCGCTCCGATTCGATAAACAGCACTGGCGAGGTGCCGACTTCGCTGCGGAACAGGTGCGCAAACCGACTGGGCGAGAGCCCGCATTGCTCGGCGAGCGTTTCGACAGTTAGTGCCAAGTGCGTGTTTTGGGCGATGAACTCGATCAATTTCTGAATGCGGGGGTCTGCATTTTTTTGTTCCGAAGCACTCGATCGCATCCCGAGAATGAGCACGCGTTCGAGTGCGTTGAGCGCAAGGTCGGAAAAATAGCAGCCCGAACGCCGCGAGAGCACGCCGGTCTCGCGGAGAGCCGACGCGAAGTCCGCTCTCTGGCGGCCCGCAGGCAGGTGCGCTCGCCGCAAACCCGGCGTTACGCGCGGCCACTCCACCCACGGAAGCCACCGCGCATCGATCGCGAAATGCGCCCATAACAGGTGCCAGCGTGCGGCGCCGGGCATCGTTCGATAGTCTTGATATGCGTGCGGTTCGTAAAGAATCGCGTCTCCCGGCCGGGTATCCAACTCGCCGTCTAGCCATGTGATTCGCCCGCCGCCAGCCGCGGTGAAGATCAAAAGAAAGTCCCCGCTTCCCGACGGCCGCCAGTTGTTATAGGTGGCACCCTGGCGGAACTCTTCACCGTAGACGCCTGCGATGCAACGCCATGGTGTAACCGACCGTAAAACCGATTGCATAGCAGGATATTATATTGATTTGGCAGTTCCTTCCATTCCTTTTTGTGGCCGCCCTGCTGTAGGTTTGTTCTATGACGACACTTCCCCTCCCTATCACCGAAGCGCAGACACAGCACTTTCACGAAAAAGGATATTGCGTTGTGGACGCCCTTTTTTCGACGCAGGAGATCAAAGAAATCGAAGCGTTTTTTGAGGATTACAAAACGCACGGTTACACAACATTCGACGGAGGTCAGCGAATCGAGGATGTGGATACGACGAAGCGTCAGGTACGCGCGATGTTCCCACACCGTCATTGTGCCGAAGCTCTAGCGTGGGGGCTTAATGCCAACGTCGCGAGCGTGCTTGAGCGGCTTCTTAGCGCTCCGCCTCTGCTTGCCCAAACGATGTATTATTTCAAACCCCCCGGCGCTTGCGGTCAAGGGATGCACCAAGACGACTTCTATCTGTTGACCAAGCCGCACCATTGCCTCGCGGCATGGACGGCCATCGACGACGCCGACACAGAGAACGGCTGCCTTTACATGGTGCCCGGATCTCATCAGCGGGGACTCAAATGTCCGGACGGCGCAAGCCCCGACAACAGCTTCAAAGAAGGCGTGCTCTCACTCGCGGAGAGCACGCAGAAAGCCGTTCCGGTGACCGCCAAGCGTGGTCAGACGGTGTTTTTCGGCGGTGCCCTCATTCACGGATCGAGCGCCAACCGCAGCAAGACCCGCTCGCGGCGCACGTTTATCGGGCACTACTGCGACGGCGTGACCGAAGCGATCGCGAAATTCTACCACCCAATCAAAGACATGAGCGGCAGCACGATCTCCGAGGTCGCTGTGGCAAACGGTGGCGGCCCCTGCGGCGACGGCTGGCAGGGAGCGCAACACTGAGTTGCACGCGCGCCGAAAAGAAAGGTCACCGGCGGGTTTTTGACGGAGATTTTCGCATTTTCGG
>JBBRHN010000348.1:0-2851 GCA_038222685.1 Chthoniobacterales bacterium
ACCGCCAGCGGCTGCTTCTTCAACCACGCAAAAGTCTCCTCGCGCACAGACTCGAAATCCGTCCCGAATCTCTCGTGATACGTCGGCTTATCGGTCGGACGTGTGTCCCCGATCACCATACAATCCGGATCGCGCCGACGCATGTAAGGCTCGACGTAGTTTGCGCTGATCCCGTTGCGAACACGGCACACACGCGCTTCCAATACCGGCCCCCGCCCCGGCACGTCGTAGGACACCTCGTGCCAACCGTTCACCGCGTCGCGGACAGCCAGCTCGACCAGTTCGGACGCGGATTCGGCGACTGCCACAGATGGGGCGGCCGCAAGAATCTCCGCAGCTTCGGGCGGCAGAGGGAAGGGGAGTGGAGACTTTTGGGATGGGCGGATCGTTTTCATGGTTTGGCTTGCAGGTTGGTTCGACGGGCGCGCCCTGGGAGGAGGTAAACAAAAAAGGACGATCCCCGTCGAGAAGATCGTCCCCTGAAAATTTTGCCCCGCTCGTGCCGTTCCGAAACAGTTCCCGTTCCCCTGTATAGGGTGGATGACCGCCTACCCTTCGCTCTGACTTCCAGTGAAGGCCTGTCATTGCGCCGGGAGCCTAGCCTCCGGGATGAATTTATTTATCGGTTCGGGAGTTTGCTCCGTTTAATCGCGAACACAGAAGGGCAAATCCGTTGCAGTTTCGGGCGGCTTTTTCACCGTCCAATCCCGCTGAAATTTTGAAGAACTATTCGCGGAAATCGACTGCCAGGCGCTCCTTCAATCGGCTCTTCAAGCGATCCGTGGCGGCGGTGACTTCCTCTGTCGTTAGCGTCTGCCCGGCAGCGCGGAATGTCAAGGAGATCGCGAGAGATTTTTTTCCGTTCGCCAGGCGCTCGCCTGACGGATCAATAAACAAATCAAACAATACCGCACTCTCGAGCAGCGGCTCCTCCACGGCATCGAGTATCGCCTGCACGTCGCCGAACGGCAGACCCTCGGGCACGACCATCGCGATGTCCCGCGAAGAGGCGGGGAATTTTGCCAGTGGCTTCGTCGTCACTGCCCCCGGCTGCACTTCGCGCCAAGCCGTTGTGTCCAGCTCCGCCGCGAGAATCTCCGCGTTCACTCCAAGCCTCCGCGACTCGCCGGGATGCAGCGGGCCCGCCACTCCGAGGCGATGACCATGATAGAAAATTTCAACCGCCGCGCCAAACGGAAGCGGAGGTTTGGTGAGAGGCATGAACGTTGTTGCCTCGGCGCCGTCGAACTCGCGAATCAGGCCCATGAGATCGAACACATCCCACGTCCGCGAATCCCCGCCGCGCCAGTCTCGCGCGTTCACCCGCCCGCACGCGATCACGGCGATTCGTTGTGACTCGCCTTCGGGATGAAAAACCCGCCCGGCCTCGAATAACTTCACCGTGTCCGCGCCCTGATCCAGATTGCGCTTCAACGCCGACAACAACCCTGGGATCAAGCTCGTTCGCATCCGCGACTGCTCGTCGCCAAACGGATTTTTGAGTTCCACCGACGGACCAAACGCCGCTGCATCCGCCGCCGAGACCAGCGTGCTCGTGCGCGCCTCGTGGAAGCCTGCGCCTGCCAGCCGATGCCTCGCCGACATCACAAAATCATACGCATCGTCCGCCGCTGACGCCGGTGCGAACATCGCCTCCGCCCGAGATGGGATTTTTTCGATCCCGATCACGCGCACGACTTCCTCAATGAGATCCGCCTCGCGCGAGATCTCCCGACGGTAACCCGGCACTGCCCAAACCGAATCCACACCACCGGAAACCCGCTCCAAGCCAACCCGCAGCAATGCCTCTTCAATCTCCGCATCGCTTAAGTCCAACCCGAGAATCGACCTCACGCGCGAGTGCCTCAGTGTGATCTCCGGGCGCGCCCAATGGCTGCCCGCCTCCATCACCGCAATCTCCGCCGTGCCACCTGCCACTTCCAAAATCAACTCCGTCGCCCGCGCCGAAGCGGAGGCGGCCATTTCCGGATCGACGCCGCGTTCGAACCGGTAGCTCGAATCGCTCAACAATCCCAATGCGCGACCTGCACGTCGAACACTCGCCGGGTCAAACACCGCGCTCTCCAACAAAATTTCCGTCGTCGCTTCCGTCACCCCGGAAGCCACCCCCCCCATCACCCCGGCCAGTGCCTGCACCCCAACCGAATCCGCGATAACGACGAAATCCTCCGCGAGTTGATATTCGCGCCCATCTAACGCCCCGAACACCTCGCCCGCCGCCGCCCGGCGCACGACGAGTCCACCAGAAAGTTTCTCCGCATCAAACGCATGCAGCGGCTGACCCAACTCGAACATGACGTAGTTCGTCACATCGACGACATTGTTGATCGAGCGCAGCCCGATCAACGTCAGACGCTCGCGCAACCACGCGGGACTCGGCCCGACTTTGACACCCGAAATCCGCCGCAGCGTGTAGTAGGAACACTCCGCCGCCTTGATCGTCGCTGCTTCACCACCTGGCACCGCATCCGGCGCGGGAATCGCCGGAGCCACCACTGGCAACTTCGAAAACACCCCAAGCTCGCGCGCGACACCATAATGGCTCAGCCAGTCTGAACGGTTCGGCGTGATCTCGAGCTCAAGCAACACATCCGGCGGAAACAACGTCGCCAGCGATGCGCCGGGCGCGGCATCCGCCGGCAAGATCAGCAACCCCTCCGCGTCCTCCGCCAAGCGCAATTCCTTCGCACTGCACATCATGCCCTCGCTCTCCACGCCGCGAAGTTTGCCGGTCTTGATCTTGAAATCCCCCGGCAGCACCGCACCCGGCAACGCCAGCGGCACCTTGTCGCCGACTTTGTAGTTCTTCGCCCCGCAAACAATCTGCCGA
>JBBRHN010000349.1:0-2821 GCA_038222685.1 Chthoniobacterales bacterium
GCGTTTGATCCGGCGACCGTTTTGCGGTGGCAGCGGCTGGCGAAGCGATGGGGGGTTTCGAAGTCGGAGGCGCTGCGCCGGGCGCTGGAGACCGCGGAGAACCAAGCCACCCCTGGCGGCGAGCCGGATTTTGATTCGATGTCTCCAGTCGAGATTCTTGATTGGTTGCGGGATCATCCTCAGCCGCCGGTTGCTGGTGGGTGGGGGGACGATCCCCATGCGGAACTCCGGGCGATGCGCGAGCGCGATGCGGAGACGGAGGAGGAAAGGGAACGCTCGCGGGCCGCTCAAAAGCTCTTGCCATCCGCCGTATGATCCACCTGGACGCGAATCTGCTGATCGCGATGGTGAAGCCCCACGACCTGCACCATGCCGCCGCACGCTCGGTTGTCGCAAAGGACCGTTCCTTCTCCACCTCGTCCGTCGCGTGGATGGAGTTTCATTCCCGGCCGGTAGACGCCACCCACACGAGGGCCTTGCAGCACATCCTTTCCGGCGGAATTCTGCCTTTTGACGAATCCACCGCCGCGCTGGCCGGCGAGCTGTTTTTTCGCACCGGCTCGAATCGTCGCACCCGCCTGGATACGATGATCGCCGCCACGGCCATCCACGCCGGCGCCGAGCGGGCCACGGTCAATCCCGAAGACTTCGAGCCCTTCGTGCCCCTTGGGCTCACGCTGTTGCCGATGTCGTGACGTCAACGGACGTCCCAAGCAGGGCTCCTTTTCAAATCCAAGCTATCCTCACGACATGACACTCCTGACCATCGTCTCCAAACAAATCTGGCCGCACGTTCTTGCCGTAGCCCATTTGAAACCGACATCCCTGATCCTCCTGCACAGCGAGGATCGAAACGAGTCCTATCTCCCCGCGCAGCGCATCAAAAAGTTAATCGAAACGACCGGACTTCTTCCAAAAGGGAACGTAGCGCTCAGTCCGATACCACACGACGATTTTTCCGAGATTGGCAGAAGCCTGGACGCGCTCGCCGCTTCGAGAAAAATTGATCTCAACGAGTGTGTTTTGAATTTCACTGGAGGCAACAAGCTAATGGCCACTGCGGGATTTCGCTGGGCGGGCCGGCGCTCGGTGAGAGCTTGCTATCTCGAGCGCGGTAACAACCTCATTTGGTTTGAGCCAGGAGAGGCCGAGGCGAAGACACGGACGGAAAGGGTTCCCGGCGATATTTGCAACACGATCGATCCTCTCCCGCTGCTCAGATGCCAACTGGATGCCTCAGAGGTTGAGCGCGATGGAGAAAAAATCACCCTGTCGAGAAAGGGTGACGAAATTTCGGATGCGGATTTCTTTGCGCGAGTTAAAAATGGCAACAGGGTTCACGATTTTCTAACCATTGAAGGGGTTGCTGATCAATCTGTGAAAGAGGGGGATGCATTGGAGTTGCTGGCGGCCGCCGTGCTGCTGAAGCTCGGTGTGCCGCAGGTGCGCAGAAGTTTAAGACTCAAGGTGAAAAGCGGTGCCGGGATTCCCACAAGGAAACCTCATGCCGAACTGGATTTGCTGTTTAATTGGTCCGGCCGGCTGTGGCTTGTTGACTGCAAGGATCGAAAGGCTCCAGAGCACCTCGCCCGGGCGTTGGCCAAATGCCTGGAAGCTACATTGCTCCCTCAGCAGGCGAAAGATCTCCTGCGACGAATTGAAAGCGAACTTTCCATCGGCCAGACCAAAGTGCTCAAAGAGGATCTGATCTCAATGCGCGAAATGGGCGGGCTTCTTGGCCAAATCGTCTGCCTGAGAAAAGACGAACTTGGCGAAGAGGTTTCTCAGTTTGCCCGCAGTCAGCGAATCGAGGTAGTCCTCAAGTGCGATCTTGTCTCCGGGCTTCGTGCGCTTCTCTTTCCCAATCGGCCAGCAGCAAAAGCCGACCTTGCGGATCTCGCGACCAAGTTTTCCCCATGACGCTCGACATCTCCACGCTTTACGCGGCGACCGGCACGGCCAAGCTTGCGGATCTTCTGACTTACGAGTTAGCGGTCGTGGAGGCGGTGCCGCGCGGCGCGGACGTTACACTTTCCGGCCCGGGTCCTGTCTGGCTCTACCTTCGGCTGGCTCACAAGCTCCACGGAATTGCCCGCTCGCTCACTTACGATTCCCCCGTCACGGGTTCCGTGACGGTCTTTGATCACAACCCTCATTGAAGTTTATGCCCACACGTCCCAAAGCCGCCGCCAAACCAAAGCCCATACCCCGCCGAACCGTTGGCACCACTTCCACCAATCGTAAATCAGAAGTCGTCAATCAGAAATCTCCCCGCACCATCCTCCTGGCCGTCTCCGGCATGTCGCCCGCCATCCTGACGGAAACTGTCTGGGCCCTGGCGAAAGAAAAGCCTCCGGTTATTCCGGACGATGTTGTTGTCATAACCACCACGAAAGGCGCAAGCGATATCAGCGCCCAGCTCCTGGCCGAGCGTTCGGAGTGGGGCGGCGTTTCCCCTTGGTCCGCTCTGCGCCGTGCGATTCTTGGTGCAAAAGCCGAATCGGATCCGCGTCTTCAATTTTCCGCCCCGCGCGTCATTGAGCTGCCCGATGCGAAACGCGGCATCAAGCACCCCGCCGACGACCTGCGGACTCCCGCCGACAACGCCGCCGCTGCCGACTTCCTGCTCGAAGAAGTCCGCCGCCTCACGGAAAACCCCGACACCCACGTGGTCGCATCAATCGCCGGCGGGCGCAAGACTATGGGCGCGCTCCTCTACGCTGCCATGAGCCTCCTTGGACGCGAGACCGACCGGCTCACGCATGTGCTGGTCAGCGATCCCTACGAGCAATGTCGTGACTTTTTCTTCCCCGGGCAGTTG
>JBBRHN010000350.1:0-2788 GCA_038222685.1 Chthoniobacterales bacterium
AAAAACAGGGTCGGTCCGTCATATTGACACATTGACGAAAATGGGAAAAACGGCCATCGCGCTTGCGCTGACCACCCGAACGATTGCGGTCTGTCGCGCGTGCTGCTTGGCGATGATTTCCGCCAGACGTCTGGAGCACGCTGTGGAATCGGGATTGAAATCACGCCGCTGGCCGATTACTCCTCAATGCCTGCCTTAATGAAAATCCAACGCGCCTTGATTTCCGTGTCCGACAAGACCGGGATCGTCGAATTTTGCCGGGAACTGAATGCCATGGGGATCGAGATCCTCTCCACCGGAGGGACTGCGAAGTCGCTGCAAGCGGAGGGCATCGCAACCGTTGAGGTATCGCAGTTTACGGGTTCGCCTGAAATCCTCGACGGGCGCGTGAAGACCCTGCATCCGAAGATCCACGGCGGACTCCTCTATCTGCGCGGCAACGCCGAGCACGAACAGCAGGCCAAGACGCACGGCATCCGCCCGATTGATCTCGTCGTGGTCAACCTTTATCCGTTCCAAGAAACCATTGCCCGCGACGGCGTCACGCTCGCCGAGGCCATTGAGCAAATCGATATCGGCGGCCCGTCGATGATCCGCAGCGCGTCGAAAAACTATCAGCATGTGTGCGTGGTCACCGATCCGTTGGACTACGCGGCAGTGATCGAGGATTTGAAGGAGGAAAAAGGCGGCACGACACTCAAGCTCCGCGAGCGGTTGGCCATCAAAGCGTTCTCGACGACGTCCACTTACGACGGCGCGATTGCGGATTTCCTCAACCGCGAGCAAGAGACCTGCTCCGCCTTCCGGCTCGAACTTCCCGCGGAAATGCGCCTGCGCTACGGCGAGAATCCCCACCAACAAGCGGAGCTCTACGGCGACTTTAGCTCTTATTTCGAAAAGCTCCACGGCAAGGAACTCTCGTATAACAACATCCTCGATATCAGCGCGGCGGCGAATTTGATGGCGGAATTCTCCAAGCCGACCGTCGCCATCCTCAAACACACAAACCCCTGCGGCGTCGGCACGCATCCCGACCTTCGCGAGGCCTGGGAGCGCGCGTTCACGACCGACAAGCAGGCTCCGTTTGGCGGCATCATCATTTGCAACCAACCCGTGACCCTTGCGCTCGCGAAGGCGATTTCCGAGATTTTCAGCGAGGTCATCATCGCGCCGGATTTCGAAGCCGACGCGCGTTCGCTTTTGCAGAAAAAGAAAAATCTCCGTCTCATGCGCACGCTCAAGCCCTCCACACAACATGGACGCGACGTGCGCGGCGTCCTCGGCGGCTTGCTCGTGCAGGACTCCGACTCCGCCGACGTGCCAGAACTCGAGCACCGCGTCGTCAGTTCACGCCCCCCATCGAAGGACGAAATTGAGGCCATGGAATTTGGCTGGAAGGTTGTCAAACACGTCAAGTCCAACGCGATTGTTTACGTCGGCAAAGACCGTACACTCGGCATCGGTGCCGGACAAATGTCCCGCGTGGACGCCTCGCGCATAGCCGTTTGGAAGGCCCACGAGGCCGGACTTTCCCTTAAAGGCAGCGTGGTTTGCAGCGATGCGTTTTTTCCTTTTTCCGACGGCCTCATCGCCGCCGCGGAGGCCGGTGCGACCGCCGCCATTCAACCCGGCGGATCGGTTCGCGACGAGGAAGTCATCAAAGCCGGCGACGAACACAACATCGCCATGGTCTTCACAGGCACGCGGCATTTCCGGCACTGATCCTATGGCCAGCACGTTCGGCACATTGTTTCGCATCTCGACATGGGGAGAGTCTCACGGCGGCGGAGTCGGCGTCGTCATCGACGGATGCCCCCCGCGCCTTCCGCTTTCCGAAGCCGACATCCAGCCAGAACTCGACCGCCGCCGCCCGGGCCAGAGCGATATTGTCACTCCTCGCAAAGAAGAGGACTCTTGCAAAATTCTCTCCGGCGTTTTTCGCGGGGTCACGCTCGGCACACCGATCTCGATCTTTGTTCCGAACACCGACGCCCGCCCCGAAGCGTATCGCGAGATGGAAACCCATTTCCGCCCGTCGCACGCGGACTTCACTTACCAAGCCAAATACGGCGTGCGCAATTGGGAGGGCGGCGGACGTTCCTCGGCACGCGAAACCATCGGCCGGGTCGCGGCAGGTGCCGTCGCCAAAAAAATCCTGCAATCGCTTTTCCCAGAAATCTCCATCCTCGCATGGGTCTCTGCGATTCAAGACATCGGCTCGGACGTCGATCCCGCGGGTGTGACCCTCGAGCAAATCGAAGCCAATGCCGTCCGGTGTCCCGACCCGGCCGCGGCCGAGGCAATGATCGCGAGGATCAAAGCCGTGCGCGCCGACGGTGACAGCGTGGGCGGGGTGATCGAAGCCGTCGTGACAGGGGCTCCCGTGGGGCTCGGCGAACCCGTCTTTGACCGCCTCGAAGCCGACTTAGCGAAGGCCATGCTCAGCCTGCCTGCGACGAAGGGATTCGAAATTGGCTCCGGGTTTTCCGGCACACGGCTCCGCGGCTCCGAGCACAACGACGCCTTCGAAATGCGCGGCGAAAGCGTTCGCACTTCGACCAACCGCTCGGGCGGCGTGCAAGGCGGCATCAGCAACGGGGAGCCCATCGTTTTTCGTGTTGCGTTTAAACCCACCGCGACAATTTCGAAATCCCAGGCCACCGTCACCGTCACCGGAGACGAATCCACGCTCGCCGCGCGCGGTCGCCACGATCCCTGCGTGCTGCCACGCGCGGTTCCTATGGTGGAGGCCATGACCTCACTCGTGCTGTGCGATCACGCCTTGCGC
>JBBRHN010000351.1:0-2780 GCA_038222685.1 Chthoniobacterales bacterium
GATCCTTCGGCCAGATTGAGAATCTCCCGCCCGCCCTGCCAGACGGAGAGCCCGGCACCGACCTCGCGTCCGGCGGCAAAGTTTGCGGCGAAGGCTTCCTGCGCCCGTTCCGGAAAAATCTCCCTCACGGGCTCAGAAAAGGTCGCTGACGGATTTCAGGTCGGGATCGTATTTGGCGATCTCGCGAAATTTTTTGTCGAGCTCGAAACTTGTGCGGAGATGAGCCTGGGCCTCGTCGCGATTTCCGAGAACCGCGTCGTAACAGCCGAGATTGTAATGGTAGGTCGCCTCCTGGCTCAGGCTTGACGGACCCGCGAGGAGAACCTCTTTGGCTTCGGCGGTGCGTCCTATCTCATGCAGGCAAAACGCACCGTGAATAAAGCCCGTCGAGCAGTCGGGATAAATCGACCGCAGTCGCGCGCACACGGCCAGCGCAGGTTCCCAGAGCCGTCCGCGCATCACGACAAAAAGCCGCAACTGCAGAACCTCCTCACAATCCTGATGCTCTGCCCCCAAGGCGTCCAATTCTGCAAGAGCCTCCACCGGCATCTCCAGTTCAATGTAACCCTGCGAAGCCAGCAGGGAGCGTTCTATCGACATTCGGTTCAAGTTATCGACCTGAGCGGACTTTTCAATCCCGGTGATTTCTCCCCATTGCGCCGCCCGCCGACCTGTGTAATCTTCTCCTTGAAATGGCAAAACCCAACAAAGCGCAAAAAGAAAGTCTCATCCTCATCGCCGCCGTGACTCTGATGACTCTAAAAATCATGCTGGGTATCGTGCTCATACATCGCTGGCGCTTAAAGGCTGCCCGCGAGGGGTTGCCGTTTGTCGAAGATGACGACTCCTAGAAGAACGCGTTAGAGGCGCGTTGACCGGCTCGCGGTTTTTCTCTACGGTGCCCGCGTGCTGGACTCCTTGCGCGCGAATCTTTTTAGCCGTCCGACATTCTGGAAATTCAATTTTCTCGTCTGGTTCGGCTTTGGCCTCATCGCGACAATGATTCGCTTTGTGATGCATGAGGATTTACACCGTGCAATCGCTCTGACGCTCGGTGCCGAGACACTGGGATTTCTGCTCTCCGGTGTGCTGCGGGCGGTTTACTTGCGATTCGAGGGAAGGTCATTTTTCAAAGCTCACGTTCTCGTTATCGCCACGTTGCTCACTCTCGTTCTCGCCGCGCTTCAGTCCGGCATCGTCCACTTTGCCACTCAATGGGCAAATTGGCAGATACCCGCATGGACGCCGCTCGAGCGATGGGTGCTGCTCAGCGTTTCGATGTGGCTTGTCTATATGGCATGGTCGCTCGGGTATTTCTGGCTCAAGGCCGAGATGAGCGCGGCGGCTCACTCTCTCCGCACGGCGGAGGCCCGGGCGGAGGCACACCGTCTCGAGGCGCAACTCCTCCGCGCCCAGCTCGATCCTCATTTTCTTTTCAACTCGCTCAACGGAATTTCCGCCGAGATCAGCCCGCATCCGGATCGCGCTAAGAGCATGGTTCACGAACTCGGCGACTACCTGCGGTTTTCTCTCGAGCACCGGCACGAGGTCACCGCCTCGCTCGCAGTGGAACTCGACGCCACAGCGGCTTATATGCGCGTCGAAAAAGCGAGATTCGGCGAGCGCATCCAGACCTCCATCGAGGCCGATCCGGAAGCTCGAAAAAAAATCGTCCCCAGCTTTCTTCTCCAGCCGCTTGTGGAAAATGCGGTTAAGCACGGCTTTGCGTTTGTCGTGCCGCCGTGGAAACTCGCGATTGTCGCCACCGCGTCCGCCGACACGCTTACCATCGAGGTGGCGAACTCCGGCGACGCCGCTCACCCGCAACATGGCGGCGGCGTCGGACTCGATACCATTCGCCGCCGCCTCGAGCTGCACTATCCTCAGCGCCACCGTTTTGAACTTGTTGATGCCGGCGGGATGGTCATTGTTCGGATGTTTCTCAAGGGCGAACCATGCTTCGCGTAGCCATTGTTGATGACGAACCCCTCGCGCGCCAAGGCCTTCGCGAGCTCCTCGCCGCACACCCCGCACTCGAAATCGTCGGCGAGGCAGATGACCGCAAAAGCGCACTCGCTCTCCTCCAGAGGGAAAAACCGGACGCCGTTTTTCTCGATATTCAACTGCCCGGCGCCGACGGATTCGAGATACTCAGCGCGATCGATCCGGCGCCCAAAGTCATTTTCGTCACGGCTCACGCCAGACATGCCGTGCGTGCTTTCGAGGTGCAGGCTCTCGACTATCTTCTCAAACCGGTCCGCCCCGAGCGCTTCGCCGATGCCGTTCGCCGACTGGAACTCGCACATGGTGTCGGTGACGATGTGGCCGAACCGGCTGGCTACGGCGCTGCGGATCGCATCTGTCTCCGCACGCCTCAACGCACAGTCGTTGCCGCCGTCAGCACCCTCTGCGCGCTGGAAGCCGATGGCGATTTCACCCGCGTCTTTGTCCCCGACGCTCCCTCTGTGCTAATTTGCCAAACGCTGAGCTCGTTCGAAAAAACCCTTCCCTCGCCGCCGTTCATCCGGCTAGACCGTTCCCTCATGGTGAATCTTGATCAAATCGCGCGTCTCGAACGCAAATCGCGCGACGACGCGACGCTCGTCATGAAGGGGACCTCCACCGCCTTTCCCCTCGGACGCACCAGCCAATCCCGCCTCCGCGAACATCTCCCGTAGGAACTTGCACGGATCAGTTGCGCGAAGGCAAATCTTGTTGGAGAGTGTGCGCGCCATGTTTCATCGTCTTCCGCTTGCATCCACGCGAGGCCTTCTCCTTTT